>JAIVWA010000132.1:0-9578 GCA_049190255.1 Gammaproteobacteria bacterium
CGACCAGGGACCAGTCACCAGAGACCATAAAAAAACCCCGCCAAACTATTGAAGGGGCTTTCATTTTACAGGTTGTGTTTTTATTCGCAATTTTTTTATAGATTATTACGAAATCATTATCTTTTTCATGATCAATATAAAATCAGATATCCTACCTTATAAAAATCCGCAATCCCAAATCCCAAATCCCAAATCAATTCCCAACGGCCTGCTTCCAGAACGGCGACAACTCCCGCAGTCGCTCTATAATGGGCGGCATCTTTTCAATGACGAAATCAATTTCTTCTTCCGTGGAATAGTGGCTGAGGCTGAAACGGATGGAGCCGTGGGCGGATGTAAACGGCACACCCATGGCGCGCAGAACATGGGAGGGTTCCAGGGAGCCGGAGGTACAGGCGGAACCGGATGATGCGCAGATGCCGTGTTCATTCATCATCAGCAGGATGGCCTCTCCTTCCACGTATTCAAAGGCAATGCTGGTGGTATTCGGTAAACGGTGTTCGGTGTCACCGTTGACCATCGAATTGGTGACGCGTTTAAGCAGGGAGGTTTCCAGCTTATCCCGCAGTTCGGCGATGCGAGCATAATCGTTGGCATCCACATGTTTCTTGGCCAGCTCGGCGGCCTTTCCCAACCCTATAATGGAGGCCACATTTTCGGTTCCGCCCCGCCTTCCGTGCTCCTGGTGACCTCCGATCATGAAAGGTGAAAATTTAGTGCCTTTGCGAATGTAAAGCACGCCGACACCTTTGGGGGCATGTAATTTATGGCCGGACAGCGAAAGCATGTCCACCCCTGTCCGACTGATGTCGATGGGTAATTTCCCGACGGCCTGGACGGCGTCCGTGTGGAAAAAAATGCCCTTCTCCTTTATGCGCTGCGAGACCTCTTCAATCGGAAAAATAACACCGGTTTCGTTGTTGGCCCACATCAGACTGACCAAGGCCGTATCATCACTTAAGTACTGGTAAAGGTAATCGACATCGAGCCGGCCGGCGCCGTCCACCGGAACAAAAGTCACGCGATAGCCTTTTTTAGCAAGATTCTCGTAGAGGCTTTTGATCGCCGGATGCTCCACCCGGGAGGCCATAATGTGATTTTTACCCGGACCGGCGACTTCTAAAGCGGCCCGGATGGCGCTGCTGTCACTTTCGGTACCACAGCTGGTAAAAATAATCTCATCCGGTTCGGCTCCGATGAGTTTAGCGACATGGGCCCGGGCTTCTTTTATTTTTGCGGCGACGTCTCCGCCGAATGAATGCATGCTGGACGGGTTGCCGTAATACTCGGAAAAATACGGCAGCATAACATCGAGAACTTCGGGGGCGACTTTCGTGGTGGCGTTGTTGTCAAGGTAGATTACCTTCATAACTGCACCTCCTCAACCACCAGATCGGGCGATACCAATTCCCGCAGCCTGGATTCGACGTAATGTTTGAGGGTGAAGTCGGATTTGCTGCATGAGGCACAAGTGCCGCGAAATTTCACCAAAACCCGGTTGCCGTCGACATCCAGCAGTTCGAGATATCCGGCATCTTTTTTCAGGGTTGGGTTGATTTCTTTTTCGAGGCTTTCTTCGATCAGTTTAATCTTCTGCAGTGTGTTGAGTTTGAGGGGCAATTTCCGCGGTAAACGCTCGATTCCGTGAACTTTGTCAATGATTTCCTGAATACTGTCATGGCATTTTTCGCATCCGCCCCCTGCTTTCACGTAAGAAGTGACGTCCTCGATGGTTTCAAGCTTATTCTCCGTCACCACCCGTTCAATTTCATTGTCCGTGACGCCAAAGCATTCGCACACGATTTGGCCGTCCACCTCTTTTTCAGGTTCATTGAGATGGCAGGCGATCGCCTTCTCGAGAGCCTCCCTTCCCATAACCGAACAGTGCATTTTCTCCTTCGGCAGTCCGCCCAAATACTCGGCAATATCATCGTTTGTGACGTTCTTGGCTTCTTCCAGTGTGAGCCCTTTGACTATTTCCGTCAAGGCTGAGGAGGATGCAATCGCACTGGCACATCCAAATGTTTGAAATGTTGCATCCTTGATTTTGCCGTTCTCATCGAGCTTAAAGTAAAAGGTCAAGGCATCTCCGCATGCAATCGAACCAACTTCGCCCACACCGTCTGCATCATCCATCACGCCCGCGTTCCGTGGATTCAGGAAGTGATCTTTTACTTTGTCCGTGTATTCCCACATAACATCCTCCTGTATAACCTAAAGTTTGTTACAAAAGCTATATCATTATAATTCAAGATAAATAATCGATCTAAAAATAACAATAAATGGCCGAGTGTCAAGATTTGGGACAGGAAGCAGGCTGATCCTCACTGCGGATCGTCAATAGTTCGAAATTTCATCCACATTCATCACAACAATATTCGTAAATCGGCATTGATAACCTCCTTTCATTTGTTTATACTGCAGAAACCTCAAGTCAAGCACCAGCGGCTTTGAAGGTAATCCGATTCGCGGACGTGTGAAACTCGTGCCTAAGGGAGCGTAACACCGAACAGGACCACGATATAAACAAGGCATCGTGAAAAATCCAATAGTTAGGAGATCATATACACCACCTTCAAGCTGTTCGATGTAACGCTCCCTAATGCACTCAAACAGTCACACGCGCACGAATCGGATCACCTCCAAAGCCTATCCTTGTATGCAACTTGGGCTTTGTGCATAACCGCATTCAATTAATCAACTATTTAACTTATCAACAAATCAACTGAACCAGACGATCCTAACGATCAAAACTATCTAAACGCTCCTAACGATCCAACCGGAAGGGGAGGTCAATCATGAAATCCACAAAAGTCAGACAGCCGGTATTTTCAGGAAGCTGGTACCCTGCCCAAGCGTCCGAGTGTGAGAGAGAGATCAGGGGTTTTCTCGAAGAAGGCAAGAAACTCACACCGCCGGACAGAGAGCTGGTGGGCGGCATTGTACCGCATGCCGGGTGGTATTTTTCGGGCAGCATCGCCTGTAATGTCATCCAAAGCCTCAAAAACGGAGATGCTCCGGATGTGATTGTTGTTTTTGGTATGCACCTTCATCCCAACTCGCCCTGTTTCATGATGCCGGAAGGTGCCTGGGAAACGCCGTTTGGAGAAATACCGGTTGAAGACCGGCTGGCAGGCGAGTTGGCCAAACGCTTTGCGTTCACCCTGGAAACACCGGACAACTTTACCCAAGACAACACCATCGAACTGCAGCTTCCGTTTATTAAGTATTTTTTCAAAGACACCAAAATCGTTGCCGTGGGAGTACCACCGGATAACCGCTCCCTGGAAATCGGGAAAGCGGTAGTTTCGATTTCCAGGCAATTAGACTTGCAGGTTAAGGTGATCGGATCCACCGACCTGACCCATTACGGCTACAATTACGGATTTACTTCAAAAGGTACCGGCAAGGAAGCCGTGGATTGGGTGCGAAACGAAAACGATCGCCGGGTCATCGACGCCATGCTTGCCCTGGAACCGGAACAGGTCATTGCCGAGGCCCGGGCGAATCAAAACGCCTGCTGTGCCGGAGCAGCCGCCACCGCCATCGAAGCCGGCAAACATCTTGGGGCCGACTGCGCAGATACAATTGCCTATGCCACCAGCTATGATAAATCGCCGGGAGACAGTTTTGTTGGTTATGTGGGGATTGTGTTTTGACAGAGGTCAGAAGACAGATGACAGAAGATCCGCCAAAGTCCCGTGGACGGGACTTTGGCGGGCAGGTTAGCACAGAAAAAATATCAGTGGTGCTCCGTGTAACTCCGTGGTGAAAAAATAGATAACCGAGGCCGGAAGGCGGAATTTAAAAAGGCAGGGAACTGTTTCAGCCCTGCCTTTTTAGAGGGAATATTTTAATACCTGGATTGCCGGTTTCCAGCGCTGCCCCTCTTCAGCCCTCGATGCAAATATTTTATCAGATTCGAAATTACCCCTACTGTTCTCCTCCGGACATCTGCTCCAGGCGTTTCGCATTGTCGGGTGAAACCAACCTGCAGCCGGTAATTTTCGAACTAAATCCGAATTAATCTTAACGAAGTGTTTTTTTAATTCGGATTCTCTGACTTGCAATGGAGACCCGGCAAGCCGGCGTACCAGTAAAATATGTTTTCTTGCCTTTGTCTATCCGCCCTCCCATTTTACTTCAAAACGGCTAATTAACTCGATGGCTGCCTCCAACGCAGTGCTGACAGTCCAATCAACCCATAAAAAAAACAGATTATCTAAAATTTATGACAAAAAAAAATGGAAAAATCAATATATAAAATTATTTTTGTATATTACGCGTTGTCTGAACTTTTTATAACGGAATTTTCCTATCTAAAATTGACTTTATGGCCCGTTCATAATAGACTGAATTCAGTCATAACTTAAATAATAATAACATAATTTGTTGAAATTTCAATTAGTTAAGAAGATTTTAACAAAAGAAGGTTTAAAAGATGAACGACAAGCTTTGCCTAATTACATCCATCCATGCAGCCCTAGAAGCGGGAAACGCCATTTTGAAGGTGTATCATTCTTCCGATTTTAAAATAGAAGAAAAAGCCGACAGCTCCCCGCTCACCTTAGCAGACAGGCGTTCCCACGATGTTATCATGAAGCATCTTTCAGCCTTCGAAATTCCGATTTTAAGCGAGGAGGGCCAAAGTATTCCCTACGGAAAAAGAAAAAAATGGGATACCTTCTGGCTCGTGGATCCTTTGGACGGGACCAAAGAGTTCATCAAGAAAAACGGAGAATTTACCGTCAACATCGCAATGATTCACAAAAATAGGCCGGTTGCCGGTGTTATCTTTGTGCCTGACAGAGACATTCTCTATTTCGCATCGGACAAAATTGGCGCTTACAGGACAGACTGTAGTCAAATAGTTGATCTGTTAAATAGTAAATTTGGAGATCGTAGCCGGTTTGCAAATTTGTCAGACAGTGAGATAACCGAAACATTATCTGAACTCATCAGTCGTTCAACTAATTTGCCAGTCAACTATTCAACCAATCAACCGTTCACCATAGCCGGCAGCCGCTCTCATTCTACCCCCGAGTTGGAGGCCTTCGTGGAGGATAAACGCAAAGAATATGGTAACGTTGAGTTTATCTCTGCCGGCAGCTCGCTTAAGCTGTGCCTGGTTGCCGAAGGCCGGGCGGATATGTACCCGCGGACAGGACCGACCATGGAATGGGATACGGCGGCCGGGCAGGCTATCGTAGAATCCTCCGGCGGCAAGGTTTACCAATACGACACCACTGAACCGCTGGTATATAATAAGGAAAACCTGCTGAATCCGTGGTTTGTGGTTATTCGTTAGGATGGTTTAGATGGTTGTGTTGGTTTGGATCGTTGGGATCGTGCAGATAGCAGAAAATAAAACTCTGTGATCCTCCGTGCACTCGAGCGAAGCGGGTGGTGGAAAGAATAAAATGGAAAAAACAGCAAAAATATATGTGGCCGGGCACCGGGGGCTTGTCGGATCGGCTTTTGTACGCAAGCTTGAGGCCGAAGGCTACAAAAATATTATTACCCGAACCCATGCCGAGCTGGACTTGCTGAGGCAAAACCGGGTGGAGGCCTTTTTTAAAAAAGAAAAGCCGGATTATGTTTTCCTGGCGGCAGCAAAAGTGGGCGGCATCTGGGGTAACAATATCTATCCGGCCCAGTTTATTTACGAAAATCTTGCCATTCAGTCCAACATCATTCACGCCTCCTATCAAAATGAAGTCAAAAAATTGCTTTTTCCGGGCAGCTCCTGTATTTATCCCAAACATTGCCCGCAGCCCATCAAAGAAGAATATCTGCTTTCAGACTATCTCGAGTCAACCAATGAGCCTTATGCTGTCGCTAAGATTGCCGGGATAAAAATGTGTCAGGCTTACAACCGTCAATACAAAACCCGCTATATCAGTGTCATGCCCAACAATCTTTATGGCCCCAACGACAACTTCGATCTGGAAACCTCCCACGTGCTGCCGGCCCTGATCCGCAAATTTCACCTGGCCAAACTGGCTGCCGCCGGCGACTGGAAAGCAATTCTAAAAGATGAAGCCGCCCGGGGCCCCATCCCCAACGGCATAAAGAGCGCCATCGGCATCGATCCTTCCACCAACCAACCGCTCGACCGATCAAAGAATCAACCAGCGGTAATCCTCTGGGGTACAGGCGCTCCGCGGCGCGAATTCCTGCATGTCGATGACCTGGCGGATGCCGGTGTATTTTTGATGAATCACTACGATGAATCGGACATCATCAATATCGGGTGGGGCAATGACCAAACGATTCTGGAGCTGGCTCAGATGGTTGCCGATATTGTCGGCTTTAAAGGAAGCATAAATTGGGACACTGCCAAACCGGACGGCACCCCGCAGAAGCTTTTGGATGTTTCCCGGCTGGCAAAATTGGGCTGGCAGGCGAAAATTAAACTCGAGGACGGTATCCGCGAGGTGTATCGGTGGTACCGGTCTGGATTAGAAGGTGCGAAAAGATAGAAGGTAAGAAGATGAGAGGTTAAGAAGGTAAGAATTGAAGAAAGCTGGAAGGTGAGAAGGCATCTGACCCATCAAAATCTTATCTTCTCACCTTCTTAACTTCTTATCTTCTTACGCTCTATTTCCCAGCTTTCCCTTGTGCCTTGAGGATTCTAGCCCAGGTATCCCGCAACGTTACCGTGCGATTAAACACCAATGCGTCGGGCGTGGAATCTTTGGCGTCCACGCAGAAATAGCCCAGTCTTTCGAACTGGCAGCGGCTGGCGGGCGCTGCGTCGGCCAGGCTGGGCTCGAGCTTGCAGTCGTTTAAGACCTCAAGGGAGTTGGGATTCAAGTAGGCCGTAAATTCTTTGCCTTCTTCGACCTCGTTGGGGTTTTCTTTGGTGAACAGGTGATCGTAGAGACGAACCTGGGCGTCGATGGCGTGTTTGGCCGACACCCAGTGCAGGGTGCCTTTTACTTTGCGGCCGTCCGGTGCATCTCCTCCGCGGGTCGCCGGATCATAGGTGCAGTGAAGCTCGACGATTTCCCCCGTGGCGGGATCTTTGACGGCATCCACGCAGGTGATAAAATAGGCATAGCGCAGACGGACCTCGCGGCCGGGAGCCAGGCGGAAGAACTTTTTGGGCGGGTCTTCCATGAAATCGTCGCGTTCGATGTAAAGCTCACGGGAAAAAGGCACCTTGCGGGTTCCCGCCGACGGATCTCCCGGGTTGTTGATAGCTTCCAGCTCCTCTACATCGTCTGCGGGATAATTGTCGATGATCACTTTTAAGGGATGCAGCACACCCATCACCCGGGGCGCGGTTTTGTTCAAATTTTCGCGGACGCAGTATTCCAGCAGCGCCATGTCGACCATGCTGTCGGCTTTGGCCACCCCGATGCGATCACAAAAATTGCGCAGGGCCTCCGGTGGATAGCCTCTGCGGCGCACGCCGGAAATGGTCGGCATGCGCGGATCATCCCAGCCGTCCACATGGCCTTCTTCAACCAGTCGAATCAGTTTACGCTTGCTCAATACGGTAAAACTCAGGTTCAAGCGGGCAAACTCGATCTGCTGGGGATGGAAAACTTCCAGGTTGTCCAGCACCCAGTCGTACAACTCGCGATTGGATTCAAACTCCAGGGTGCAGTTGGAGTGGGTGATCCCTTCGATGGAATCCGACAAACAGTGGGTGAAATCATACATCGGGTAGATGCACCACATATTGCCGGTACGATAATGGGCGACATGCTTGATGCGATAAAGGGTCGGGTCGCGCATGATGATGTTGGGTGCGGCCATGTCGATTTTGGCTCGCAACACGTGTTCCCCGTCCTTGAATTCGCCGGCCCGCATGCCTTCGAACAGGTCCAGATTTTCCTCGATGGAGCGCTCGCGGTAGGGGCTGTTTTTGCCGGGTGCCGTCAGGGTCCCGCGGTATTGCCGGATTTCATCGGCACTTAAACTGTCCACGTAAGCCTTACCGGCCTTGATCAGCTGGACGGCATATTCAAAAAGCTGCTCGAAGTAGTCCGAGGCGTAATACTCCCGGTCTTCCCAGTCAAATCCCATCCAGCGCACATCTTCTTTAATCGAATCGACATATTCAATCGACTCTTTGCTCGGATCGGTGTCATCATAGCGCAAATTGCAAAGGCCGTTGTATTGTTCAGCCAGACCAAAGTTTAGGCATATGGACTTGGCGTGTCCGATGTGCAGATATCCGTTGGGCTCCGGGGGAAACCGGGTATGGACCCTGCCGTCGTTTTTGCCTGCTTTTAAGTCTTCATCAATAATGTGCTTGATGAAGTTTGAAGCCGAATCTGAAGCGGTTGAATTTTTCTTTTGAATTTCATTTCGGGTTGGTGTCATGGTCATTTCCTCAACAATTGGAATATATCGCTTTAGTGTCTAATCATTTTTAGCAGAATTTTCCATATTCTGGCAAGGTTAAAAGTAACAATAGATTTGACCCATCAATCAAATTCTATTAAGATTAAGCATAAAGATCCTCATTACCGGAATTTATATATGAAAAAAGGCAACACAACCGATCCCAACCAAACCATCATCGATGATACCAGGTCCGTTATAAAAGACAGCACTCAGCATCCCTATCTGGTGATTTTTATCGGTCAGGACAGTGGCAAACGCCATAAGCTCAGATCCGGCAGCATGACCATTGGACGATCGCCCCAGGCGGATATCACTATTGAAGATGATTGGGCTTCCCGCGTTCATTGCGTTATCCACTGGAAAGATGATGTCTTTGAACTCGAGGACCGGGATGCGACCAACGGGACCTATGTGAATACCCATAAAATCAAACGGTTCCAGGTGCCACCGGGGATTCCGATTCAGGTCGGTCACTCGCTTCTGAAAATTGAGTACAAGGATGAAGCCGAACTTGAGTTGGAGGAAAATCTTCATCGCAGTGCCTCCATTGACGGATTAACCGGTATATTCAACCGCCAGTATTTTATGAACCGGGCGGCCGAAGAACTGGCGTATGCCCGTCGGCATCAGCGTTCCCTTGGTGTCATTATGATAGATATTGACCATTTTAAACTCATCAATGATACCTATGGCCATCAAATGGGGGATTTCGTCCTGAACCGATTTGCGAGCATTATTAAGGCCAACAAGCGGCCCGAGGATTTGTTTGCGCGTTATGGCGGGGAAGAATTCATTATTCTGCCGCGCGGTGACCTTAGCAAAGAGGGGATGCACCTTCACTGCGAGCGTTTCCGCCAGACGATTGAGACTTCTGAATTCGCTTTCGGTGAAACACGTGTGCGGATTACAATCTCGCTTGGTTTCCACCTGGCAATGGTGGTCAATGGCGATCAGGAGCCTTCAATTGACGAATGGATTGGTAAAGCCGACGAGGCCCTCTATCGAGCCAAAGATCTGGGACGCAACCGTACGGAATGTTTGGCTTGAATCATAATTCCAATTCCTTTGCACATCGATCCTGTTCTGTTTTTCCTGGCGGTTTTGCCCAGTCTCTAAAAACATCTTCCCAATTACCCATCATACACTCTCCTCATACTATAAACTTTTATCACCATCACATATTTGAGTTAAAAATCAAGAAAAACGCAATATCTAGC
>JAIVWA010000133.1:0-9532 GCA_049190255.1 Gammaproteobacteria bacterium
ACTTGAATCGATCTAATTTTTCGTGTCTTTATTCTTTGGTGATTTCAGGATGCAACTACCACTTCCGACTATTCAACCAATCAACTACCGATGTCTTGTTTCAGATTCTTCAGCATCTGATCAATACTGGTGGTCGGCAGCCTGCAGGCAAATTCCTGGCACACATAGGCGGTGGCCTGACCGTTTCTGGTTGCCATCGACCGGGTAAAGGGTGCGATGTCGGTAATGGCCCCGGCAGTGCTTTTATCGGCCGTACGGAAAAGCACGATCTTTTCCGGAATAAAAGGCCGGCGCAGGGCCGCGAGCATCAAACGGGTATCCTGTTTCTGTGGTTCACCGACTATGACAACTTCGTAGTTAGGATTGAGGGCATATTCCAGGGCCACCATCAGCTGTGAGTGCCCGGCCGGGTACTGCTTCACCGGGTCGGAGAATGCTTTGATGATGCCTTCTGCCTTTTCCATATAGTCGGTTTTGCCGGTCATGTGAGCCAGGCGCAGTAAATTGTACACTGCCACGGAATTACCCGACGGTATGGCACCGTCATAGATCTCTTTGCTGCGCACCAACAGCTTTTCACCGTCATCTGCCGTTATATACAGCCCGCCGTTTTGTTCATCCCAGAAGTGTGAAAGCATCTGTTCGTTTAAAGCAATGGCATCCGCCAAATAATTTGCTTTATAGGTTGCCTGGTAAAGCTCTATTAAGCCCCAGACCATAAAGGCATAGTCATTCAAATGGGCGGCTGAACCGGCTTTGCCCTTGCGGTAACTTTTGAGCAGTCGACCGTTGTCAGCGGTGAGATTTTGCAGGATGAAGTCGGCGGCCTTTGACGCAGCAGCTGTGTATTTCTGATTATTCAGGACGTAGCCGGTTTTGGCCAGGGCGGCGATCATCAAGCCATTCCAGTCGGTGAGGATTTTATCGTCTTTAAAGGGATGGATGCGCTTTTGCCGTGCATCAAAAAGTGTTTGGCGGCTGGCTTCCAGGCGCTTGCGCAGCTGATCTTCAGAGATGTCCATGTCTTTTGCATGATTGGTCAGCGGTTTTTGAAGGTGCAAAATATTTTGATCGATGTGGTGCCCGGGACCCGCATCCTCAAAGTTGCCGCCTTCTTTGACATTGAAAACGTTGCTGAATAAGCGGGCGTCTTTTTCGCCCAAAAGGGTTTTAATCTCTTTTGGCGTCCACAGGTAGAACTTGCCTTCAATGCCTTCGCTGTCGGCGTCTTCAGCGCTGTAAAAGCCCCCTTGCGCAGATGTCATGTCCCGTAAAACATAGGTGATGATTTCCTCGGCCACCTTGGCATAAAAGGCTTTGCCGGTTGCCTGGTAGGCTTCGGTATAGGCCATGATCAACATGGCCTGATCGTAGAGCATTTTTTCAAAATGCGGCACCAGCCAGCGGGCGTCGGTGGAATAACGGTGAAAGCCGAAACCCAATTGATCATAGATACCGCCCTGGCGCATTTGGGTCAGGGTTTTTTCAACCATTGCCAGCGCCTGCTCATCGCGGGTGTGGTAATAGCGCCGGAGCAGGAAATTCAATTGATGGGGCGAGGGAAATTTGGGCGATTTTCCAAACCCGCCGTATTCAGGGTCATAGGCCTGCACAAAAAATTGACGGGCCTGATCCAGAATTTCCTGGTCGAGTTTTGTTCCCGGTTGACGGCTGCTCAGGCGAATAACATGCTGGGTGATCTGGTCTGCGCTTGTCAGAATCTTTTGGCGATCATTTCTCCACGCTGCGGCTATTTTCGGCAACAGTTCCATCATTCCGGGCCGTCCCCAGCGTTGGTGCTTGGGAAAATAAGTGCCGGCATAAAAGGGCTTCTTATCCGGTGTCATAAAAATAGTCATGGGCCAGCCGCCGCTGCCGGTTAGGGCCTGGGTGACGGTCATATAGACATTGTCTATGTCCGGCCGTTCTTCGCGATCGACTTTGATGGCGATAAAATCCTTGTTTAGCAGCTCCGCCACTTCTTTATCCGAAAAAGATTCGCGTTCCATCACGTGACACCAGTGGCAGGTGGAGTATCCGATTGACACAAAAATCGGTTTGTCTTCTCTTTTTGCTGTTTCAAAAGCTTCCTGGCCCCAGGGAAACCAGTTGATGGGGTTTGCCGCATGCTGCAGCAGATAGGGGCTTGATTCGTGAATCAGGCGGTTGAATTTAGTCTCTTGATCCGATGCGGTTTGTGTCTCCGATTCTGCAGAGAAAACATCCGTCAGTGGTCCAATGCAAGCCAATGTGATAACCATAATCGAGACGATCATCTTCATTAATTTATCCAAACGCAACTCAGTCATAGGATTATCCTGCCGGCAATATTCGGATTTAAGAAAATACAGCAACCATGGTTTAATTGTAACCACTGTACTTTAAAAAACAATATCGAGCCATGGACCCCTATCAGACAAAAAGATTCAGTCCCTTGCCCAGTGGTTATATGCATCCCGCTATCCGGTTAAAGATAAATCAAAAAACTTGAGAATCTAGGGGCGTCCCTAAAGTCGTAAACTTGAGAATCTAGGGGCGTCCCTAAAGTTGTACGGTGGTATTTAATTTAACCAAACTACGAAGGATTTCTCTTTTCGCCGGATTCCCGTATTTTTTTCATCATTCGCAGCCAGGCATCTTTGTTATAGCCTGGCACCTCGCCGCGGTTGTGCTGGTAAAACGGTGTATCCAGATTTTTGACATGGAATAGATATTCATGATTTGAAATACCGGTTTGCCAGTACCCGGTCACCCGGCCGATCAGTGACCCGCCCACAAAAAGCATGCAGATCATCACCGCATAGGCCAATGGCTTTAGTATTCCGTTACGCCGTGATGCAGATATATAGAGGGTATCCTTTTCGGGGCACACAGCCACACATTTCAGGCAGGCATGGCATTCATCAGAGATTACGGAGGTGGTTTTATGCACCTTGATGTCCACCGGGCAGGTGCGGGTGCATTTTTGACAGTTGGTGCAGGTTTCCGGGTTGCGATGAATTTTTAAAACACTCAAAAAACTGAGAACCCCCAGCAAGGCGCCGTAAGGACAAAGATAACGGCACCAGAAATTGCGAATGAGAATGGAAAGCACCACCAGGGCCACCAGCACCCAGAAGGCAAAGGGCGTGATGGCGGTAAAAAAATACAGCATTTTAATATCCGCCACCATGTTATAGGGGCTGTAAATAAAATAATCCAGGGCCGCGGCATTCATCTTAAGCACGATGGCCCACAGAAAAAATGCCAGGAGCAGATATTTTAAACTTCGCAGAGGATAATCAAGCCATGGGGGCAGTTTGACATTCTTGCGAAAAATCAATTTATGCAGCCGGTTAAGATACTCGGTCAACAGTCCGAAGGGGCATACCCAGCTGCAGAAGCCCCGTTTTAACAGGAGGGCCGTGGCCAGCGCCATCAGCAAGATGATCAGGCCGGAAGGATGGATCGGGTTGAAAATTCCGGTGACCAGCCAGTATTTCAGGCTGATTAGCGAGCTGATGGGCAAAAAGGCTTCTATGCCGGGAGGCCGGGTGACTGTCGGCAGCATGCCGTTTTCAAGCTGGGTTACAAAAAATGCAAATTTTATCCCGATCAGCACAACGGTTGCGAGAAACAGGTATTGAACAATCTTGCGGTACAAGGAGATATTTGCAGTGGTGAATTGTTTGAAAGTGTTGGGTTTTTCCATGTATCGTCCCTTCAGGCAGTATTGCTAAAATATTTATAAAAGAGGTGGTTTGAAAAATCTTTGATTTAGGTCAAAAGGTGATCAACTTCGTATATCTTTGTTAGCCTGGACAGCAACAATTGAATTTGTTATAGAAAATGTTCATTTTAACATGGAAAAAGGAGCAACTATGGGAACTAAACGTTTTGTTGATTTAAGCATCAGTATCGAACCCGAACTTCCCAGCGACCCACCCATGATGATTCCCAAGATCGATTACATTAATCATGAAATGGGTGCCGAACAGATGAAAGAGTTTTACCCCGGGTTAAAGAAAGAACAGCTCCCCGGGAACCTGGGCTGGGCGGTGGAGTTTCTTACGCTCACCACCCATTCCGGTACCCACCTGGATGCACCCTACCACTACCACCCGACTATGGATAAAGGACAGCGGGCGCTGACCATTGACGAAATTCCCCTTGACTGGTGTTTCAATGACGGGGTGCTGCTGGATTTCCGGCATAAGGCCGATGGTGAGCGAATTACAGCCGCTGACGTTGAAAAAGAGCTGGAACGGATCAAATACGAGATCAAGCCCCTGGATATCGTCCTGATTCAAACCGGGGCGGATCAGGCCTGGGGTACCGAACAGTATTTGGTCAAGGGTGCCGGGATGGATCGTGAAAGTACCCTGTTTCTGACGGAAAAAGGTGTAAAAGTGGTCGGCATCGACGCCTGGAGCTGGGACCGTCCCCTGCCTTTTCAAGCCCAGGAATTCAAGGAGAACGGTGACCCCAAAGTTATCTGGGAGGCGCACTTTGCCGGCATTGAGATCGGCTACTGTCATATGGAAAAAATGGCCAACCTGGCCGCTATTGGGAAACCCTTTGGATTTACGGTCTGCTGTTTTCCGGTCAAAATCAAGGGGGCCAGCGCCGGCTGGACCCGGCCGGTGGCGATTGTGGAAGAAAGATAGTGTCTTGTCTTGGCAATAAACCAGACAATGAATACGATCGATTAATTCATATGAATCCTACACTTTAAATCCGAAATTCGAAACAAATCAGAATATCGAATGACCAAAATCTAAAACATGATTAATAAGGAGGCAGAAAATGAAAGCTTGGAAAAAAGCATTGTTGATTGTCGTTATGGTTGTTTTTGTTTTTAGTTTACCCATCGGTTCAGCAGGGGCCAAAACGTATAAAATCACCGTGGTCGCCGGCCACCCTCCCATTTTTTTATGGGTAACCCTCTGCCGTGATTATTTCATCCCGGAGGTCGATAAACGCCTGCAGGCAGCCGGCGGAAAAGACAAAATCATATGGAATCAGGCCTATGGCGGCACCATCGCTAAAATCGGTGGGGCGCTGGAAGCCATTGAGGAAGGCATTGCCGATATGGGCTTTGTGGGTACGATATTTGAAGCTCCCAAAATGCCGCTGCACAACGTGACTTATATGACACCTTTTGGTACCGACAACATTTTTTATGTGGTGGATATTATTGCCGAGCTGCAGGCCAAGATTCCGGCCCTGGCCCAGGAGTGGACCCGGCACAACCAGATCTATCTCGGCGGGGCGGCCCTGGACACCTACGGCAGCCTGACGAGTTTTCCGGTCAAAACCGTTGATGATGTGAACGGCCATAAAATCGCCGCTCCCGGCCCATCCGCCAACTGGCTGAAGGGTACCGGCGGTGTCCCGGTGGCTTCAAACCTGAACGAATATTATAACGGGATTAAAACCGGGGTTTTTGAAGGCACTCTGACCTTTATGACCGCTGCTGCCGCCATCAAGGTTTACGAAGTTGCTCCCTATATTTGCATGGTGAATTTCGGTTCCCAGTTTGCCGGCGGCATCAGTATCAACAAGGATGTATTTGAATCCTTCCCGCCTGAAATGCAGAAAATTTTTATCGATGTCGGCAAGATTTACACTAAAAAGTTGGCCGAAGCTCAGACTGCCCGGGCGGATAAGGCAATGGCCGCGATGGCGGCCAACGGTGCCACGGTTGTTTATCTGTCTGAGGCCGAACGCAAGCGCTGGGCGGATAAACTGCCCAACGTTCCCATGCAATGGGCTGCCAGCATGGAGAAAAAAGGCCTGCCCGGGAAGGCCATGCTCAAGGGTTATCTGGACGGGCTGCGCCAGCGTGGTGTCAAACTGGCCCGAGATTGGGACAAGTAATTGAAATGAATAATGACTATTGAAAATTGAATATTTGTGGATGTCGCTTCGCTTCGTCATTTTAATGTTTTAGGCCAAATCAAGTACATTCCAAATTTTACTCTTGCGGAGAAGAAACAACTTGCCCAATTTGGCTAAAAAAGCATCAAAGCAACGAAACCACTGGCTTCGCCGGATTTCCTATGGATCGATCATATCGATTATGAACAGCATCGGCACCGCCTGGGTTTTTGTCCTTTTGGTGATCATCAACCTGGATATCGGCGGGCGCGCCTTGTTCAACCACCCGGTCCGCGGGGTGCCTGAAATTGTAGCAATGTCCATTGTGGCCTGCGTTTTTCTCCAGATTGCCCATACCCTCAAAGTCGGTCGGCTGACGCGCTCCGATATTGTGCTTAACTGGCTGCAAACCCATCACCCCAATTTGAAACATTTTTTGGAAGGTGTGTATTTTTTGATTGGGGCCTGCCTGATGGGCATTCTGTTTAACAGCAGCATCCCGTTGTTTACAAAGGCCTGGAGAATCGACGAATATGTGGGGGCCGAAGGCGATTTCATGGCGCCGGTCTGGCCGGTCAAATTGATTATCCTGATCGGGTGTGCAGCCGGCGCCATTCAATTTTTCCTGATGGCGTTCGGCAGCTTTAAACAATTGGCCGCTTCAGCAACCCTAAAATCGGATACCGGCGGAGGAGACCGATGACCGATATTCAGGTAGGTTTTTTATCCATCATTGGTATCCTGTTTTTGATATATGCCGGTATGCATGTTTCCATTGCCCTGATGCTTTTATCACTATTAGGTGTCTGGCTGATAAAAGGAAATTGGACCATTGCAAATAAACTGCTGGCTTTGGCGGCGTCAGACAGTATTTCCGGTTATATTTTCGGTGTGGTGCCGCTGTTTGTATTGATGGGACTGTTGATTTCCGTCTCGGGCATCGGCAAAGACACCTTTGATGTGGCCAACCGGTTGTTTAAAGGTATCCGCGGCGGACTGGGCATTTCAACCGTTGCCGCCAACGCAATTTTTGCAGCTGTAACCGGTATATCCATCGCGTCGGCGGCTGTTTTTACCAAGGTTGCCGTGCCCGAAATGATTCGTCTGGGTCACAAACCCCGATTTGCCGTTGGTGTCGTAACGGGATCTTCGGTGTTGGGAATGCTGATTCCGCCCAGCCTGCTGCTGATTTTATTCGGCGTGCTCACCGAAACTTCCATCGGAGATCTATTCAAAGCCGGCATCATGCCGGGTCTATTGCTGTCGGCCGCCTATTGCGGACTGATTCTTTTAATGGCTTACCGGTTTCCGAATTATGTGGGGCAAATCACCGGTGATAGCGGTCCGAATTCGGCAATGCAGATGACCATCGGCCAGGCGATCTGGAAACTTACTCCGATTGTGTTTCTCGTGGCCCTCGTATTGGGAGGTATTTACGCCGGCTGGTTTACGCCCACCGAATCCGGGGCCGTAGGTGCTTTAGGCGCCTTGCTGCTATCTTTGGGAAAACGGCAACTGAGCTGGGGCAAATTGTGGCAGGTGCTTACCGAAACCGGACATGTGACGGTCGCCATTCTTTTTTTGCTTATCGCAGCCAATATTTACGGACGTATGCTGGCCCTTTCCGGCATTACCGGGTTTGTCGCCACCTGGATCAGCGAATCCGGTCTGGGATTATATGCCATTCTGTCTATTTACCTGGTGATCGTCCTGCTGATGGGGACGATTCTGGACTCTACGTCCATTATGATGATTATTGTTCCGCTGATGTATCCCATCATGCATGATATGGCAGTTGATTTTGTCTGGTTTGGGCTGGTGACGGTAATTGCCATCGAGGTCGGACTGATTACGCCCCCGCTGGGGATTGCAGCATACGTGGTAAAATCGACCCTTGATGACCAGAGCATCACCCTCAACGACGTTTTTGCCGGAGCCTTTCCGTATGTCGTGATCATGATTCTGGTGCTGGTGCTGGTTGTAATCTTTCCGCAGATCAGTTTGGTTTTGGTAAGATGAATGGATTCGATTATATTCTCTTATTCTGTCTGATTTAACATAATATAATAGAATCCATTCCAATTAACTTAAGTGTTTAGAGGAGGATTGAAATTGACTGATAATCCAATCATTGGTTTCCAGGTCGATCCGGCCGATATTCAATACATCGGGAATGACCTGCAACGCCCCGAATGCATTCTAGCGGAGCCTGACGGCACCCTGTGGTCGGCCGACGCCCGGGGAGGCGTCGTCAGGATATCTCCTGACGGCAGCCAAAAGATCATCACCCAGGCGTTTGGCGAATCATTTAAAGAAGCTTCTGATGAAACGAGCCGGTTCACTGAAGGCACTCTGCCCAACGGGCTGGCCTTTGCGGAAAACGGGGACATCCTGATATCCAATTTCGGCACCGACGTTTTAGAAGTGATGAGTCGGAACGGTCAAACTAAACTTCTTTACGACACCGTTGACGGCAAACCCATCGGCAAGGTAAACTTTGTGTTGAGGGACAGCCAAAATCGCATCTGGCTTACGGTTTCTACCCGGATCAAGAACTGGATGCAGGCCGCAGTGACCAAAGGACTGGCGGATGGTTATGTCGCTGTGGCGGATGAGAAGGGATTAAGAGTTGTCGCCGATGGATTTCGGTTTACAAACGAAATTAGACTCGACGCCCAAGAGGAGTATCTCTACATCGTGGAAACAACCGGCCAGTGTATCACCCGTATGAAGGTGGGACCGGATGGTTCGCTGTCGGATCGAGAGATCTTCGGCCCGACCAATCTTGGAGGTCTTCCGGACGGAATTGCCTTTGATGCATACGGCAACCTGTGGGGCACGCTGGTGATGAGTGACCAGATCTTCGTCCTGAGCCCGGAAGGCGAACTGCACATTGTGCTGGACGATGGTAATAAAGAAGCCACCGACGCCCTCTTACAGGCCTTTGCGGAGGACCGCGCGACCCCGGAACTCATGCTGGCCGCGGGTGGGACCATTGCGCCCTGGTTTTCCAGTGTCACCTTCGGAGGCCCGGATCTAAAAACTGTTTATATCGGCAGTCTCCGGGGTACGCGGATTCCCTATTTCAAATCGCCGGTGGCGGGGTTGCCCATGGTGCACTGGCGGAAAGGGGGATAGCCTGGAATTATGATGTTTCGGGAAGAAGCAATTTAACTGATAAAAATAAAAAAAGAGGAGCCAGCAACTATGGGAAAATATATTGTTACTGCAGCCCTTACCGGGGCTATTCACACTCCCACGATGTCGCCCCATTTGCCGATTACCCCGGATGAAATTGCCGCAGAAGCACGACGGTCCAGCGAGGCGGGGGCCGCGGTGGTCCATGTTCATGCCCGTGATCCTGAGACCGGGCAGCCTTCGGCGGACAGTAATTTATTCGGTGAGATTCTGTCCAAGATCAAAAATAGCTGTAAGGCGGTTGTCTGTATCACCACCGGGGGTGGATTCGGCATGACCGTTGAGCAGCGCGTTTCCGCCGTTAAAGCTTACAGCCCGGAGCTGGCTTCACTGAATGCCGGTTCGTTAAATTTTGCCCTGCACCCGATCCTGGACAAAATTAAGGATTTTAAATATGACTGGGAACCGCAATACCTGGCTATGAGCGAAGATTTTATCTTCCCCAATACCTTTAAAACCCTGGGTGAGTTCAGCC
>JAIVWA010000134.1:0-9517 GCA_049190255.1 Gammaproteobacteria bacterium
GGCGTCAGGGAGTTACGCGTTGCGGGTTCTTCGATTTGGGATTTTAGATTTCGGATTTCGGATTTAAAAACCTGATGATCCGAATTCGAGTTACGGGCTTTAACGGATTGTCGAATGTCGAATTAAGGAAGTCGCTTCGCTCCGTTTTTTTTAGGTCTTTTTAAAATTGATCTGCCGCAGTCCGCCGGAGGCGGATTAAATATTCAATATTCATTCGACAATATTCAATCATTACCATGACAAAAGGGAACTTACAAAACATCGAATCCAACTTAAATACTAGCGCTATATTCTCTGAACTGGACATTCATTTTGCCCGCTTCATTCAGCGCTTCTCAGTTGACCGGGAAGCGGATATATTTATAGGCGCAGCACTGGTCAGCCGTGCGACAGCAAAGGGCGACATTTGCCTCAAGCTGGATGCCATGGCCGAAACCGTTCTTTTTGACAAACAGGAAGGCCTGGATCCGGTCATTTGCCCACCGGTCGACAAATGGCGCCAAAAGCTCTTTGCGAGCCCCGCCGTGGGCAAACCCGGTGAGAGGTGCCCACTGATCCTTGATGATCAAAACAGGTTGTATCTCTACCGTTATTGGGAGTACGAAGCCAAGCTGTCTGACGCCATCCGGCAGAGGGTAAAAGGGGAGCTGGCGGAATACAATTCCAAAAAATTAAAACCATGCCTCGACCGGCTGTTTCCGGATAACGGCGAAGGTATCGACTGGCAGAAAGTTGCCGCCGTCATTGCCGTCTTAAAACGATTCAGTGTCATCACCGGCGGACCTGGAAGCGGTAAGACTTACACCATTGCCGGCATTCTGGCACTCCTATTGGAGTGTAGCCAACAGGCCCGACTGGATATTTGCCTGACCGCCCCCACCGGGAAGGCGGCCGCCAGACTCGGTGAATCCATCATAGAGGCCAAAGAACATCTCGCTTGCAGCAATCATATAAAAGGCGCCATACCCGCTGAAGTATTTACCATCCACCGTTTGTTAAAACCCATAACGGGCACGCCTTATTTCCGTTACAACAGTGACAATCCCCTGCCGGCCGATGTGGTTGTGGTGGATGAAGCCTCCATGGTGGATTTGGCCTTAATGTCAAAACTTTTACAGGCGGTTGCTCCGGATGCGCGGCTTTTGCTCGTGGGCGACAAAGATCAGCTGGCATCGGTTGAAGCCGGATCGGTATTGGGTGACATTTGTGACCGTCAGGTCATACACGGCTTTTCAAAGGGTTTTCTTAAAAAAATTGAGGATTATACCGGTACAGCAATGGATAATAGCGCCCCGATGTCCAAAGAGGGCTCGGGTTTGCAGGATTGCATTTGCGTATTGAAAAAAAGTTATCGATTCTCCGCCCAAAGCGGCATCGGGGCAATCAGCCGCGCAATCAATCTCGGCGATGTCGAATCATCCCTGGCCCTGTTGAAAAGCCCTTCGGAAAAAACCGTCGAGTGGATTGAACTCCGCTCACCTGGCAGTATGGGCGCTGAACTTGCCCGAATGGTAATAGAGGGATATAGAAAATATTTGACCATAAATGACCCCGTGTTAGCCATGGATGCGTTTTATGAGTTCAAAATCCTGTGCGCACTTAAAATTGGACCATTCGGTGTAAATGCGGTTAACCATCTGGCCGAGCAGGTCCTTCGTCGCGAGAATTTAATTTTAAACGTTCCTTTGGCAAGTTATCCGTGGTACAAAGGCCGGCCGGTGCTGATAACCAGAAATGATTACAATCTCGGCCTTTTCAATGGGGATATCGGAATCACGCTGCCGGACCCCGACGCATCGGATGATAAACTGCATGTTTATTTCCCGGATGCCGCCGGAGGTTTTAGACGGTTTCTGCCCCATCGGCTTCCCGAGCATGAAACTGTCTTTGCCATGACGGTGCACAAAAGCCAGGGATCGGAATTTGATCACGTAATCCTTATTCTGCCGGATAAGGATTACCCGCTGTTGACCCGGGAGTTGATTTATACCGGATTGACACGAGCCAGAAAAATGGTCTCTATCTGGGGAACTGAATCTGTGTTCAAAACCGCTATCGTGCGAAAAATTGAACGCACATCAGGATTGCGCGATGCGTTGTGGAGATGAAAGGTTTCAGGTGTCAGGTTTCAGGAATTCGGAAGTTGGAATGCGGAATGAGGAAGATACGAAATGGTGGAGGGTAGAAGGTAAAGGGCAGAGGGTGGAAGGTAGAGGAATAAAACGGGAAAGATGGCGCATGGCGTATGCATGCGATCTAATCTGATTCTTTTCGTCCTCGTCCTCGTGCTCGTCCTCGTGCTCGTCCTCGTGAGTCAGAATTTTATACTGAAGATCTTTAGCATAGTAACCCAGAACGCTGAACCTTTCCGAAGGTAACCCTGAACCTCTGAACCTTTGAACCTATTCTACCTGAACCTGTTAACCTTTACTGATGGAGCGATAGCAATGAAAAGAACAGTTATCCGAGGAACCGGGCGTTATCTTCCGCCGCGATTGGTGACCAATGACGATTTATCCCAGTGGATGGAAAGTTAGAAGGCTAATCGGACTTAAAAAGCCCTTGACAAACAAAATGCTTATAATGTATAAAATGATCGAATTGAACAAATCGATCATTTCGATCGAATTTTAATTGTGCTGAAGGCTTTATATAGCTGCAAGATTGTAAGGAGGTCTGGCTCATGGATGTTACGGCAACCGAGTTCAAAAGAAAAATGGGACAATATATGGATGCTGCCGAAAGAAACCCGGTGATCATCAAAAAATCAGGCCGGGTCAAATCCGTGCTTATATCCAGTGAACTGTATGAAAAATTTCTGGCTCTGGAAGATGCGTATTGGGCGCAACTTGCCAAGCAAGCCGAGGCTGGGGGCTATTTGGGCGAAGATCAAACCGAAAAGCTGTTGAAGCGGATCGCCGCCGATGTATAAACTGGATCTGACAAAGGCGGCGGGTAAATTTCTGCAAAAGCTGCCAGCCAAGCAATTTAGGCAAATCGTAACCACCATTTTCAGACTAATGGAGCAACCACAACCCCACGACTCTAAATACTTGATTGGCTACCCCGAATATCGTCGTGTCGATATTGGTGAATACCGGATTGTTTATCGTATCAATGACGGTACGGTGAAAATTTGCGTTATCGGCAAACGAAACGATAGCGATGTTTACAAGCGGTTCAAAAGATCGCTATGAGCCCCACAGAATCAATGCTCAAGCTGCAATTTAGTATTATTGCAAAATAAACCTGTTGCGTCTGATAATTGACACTATCTGGATCAGGTTCGCCGGGTGCAGGACACGGCCTCGGATAAAATTGTGTGAATTTTATCCAGAAGGCTGCAATTGTCGGCACATTTGGGAAAAGTCTTTTTTAGGACGCATTTCTTGCAGGGACTCTTTACGAGATATCCGATTTCAAAATCGTATTTATATTTAAAATTTTTCATATTTTTCCGCCAAACGAAAGATAGGGGCTTTACCACAAGATTAATCATCTCACAAGTCTAGAATTTTTTTAAAAATTGGTTATACTCGACCATTTTTGCAAATGATTTTACCGCTCTTTCCGGGGTCGGATAAAACACCCCCTTAAATTCACTGCCGGTCACCCGGTAAAGGGTCTGATTCTTCTCGTCGGGCAGCAGGCTGACGCCAAATATGGGTTTTTGAAATTTTTCCATTAATTTGACGATACGCTCGATATATTCCTTTTCAAATTTGAGAAACTGTTGATTCAGCTGATCAATAAAGTCTTGATCATATTGGGGATCTGACTTTAGCACCGATTGGCCGAATCTTTTAACCATGATCCTGCGACCCATTATGCCGAGATTGATGACGGCGTCGCAGCCGTCCCACTTTACGAGTTCCTCTATGGCTGTTATCGGAATGGAGGGATCGCGGTCGCCAACCAGGTCGATGGGATTCGATCGGCTCCAATAGGCCGGCAGCATCCGGTCCATTTTGGCAATCAGTTTCGAAGTAAGTTCGGGTACCTCCAGGCCGTAATCCGCACATAAATCGGCAGTCACAACTCCCCATCCGCCACCCAGGGTCACGATGGCGGCGCGTTTGCCGTCGGGTAAGGGCAGCGAGGAGAAGGCGGCTGCTAAATCGAGAAGATCCATTGGTTTCTCGGCCATTACAATACCGGCCTGCCGGCAAGCGGCCTCAAATATTTTAATATCGGATGTCATGGCACCCGTATGACTGGCCGCAGCACGGTTGCCGGCGGCGCTTCTGCCACCCTTCAAAAGCACGATCGGTTTCTTTTTTCCGACCCGGCGGGCACTGTTGAAAAAGCGCCGGCCATTTTTAACGCTTTCAACATAAAGAATCACCGTGCGGGTCAGGGTGTCCACTTCAAAACCATCCAGATAATCTTCGATGGTCATCATGGCCTCATTGCCGGATCCGCAAAATGCCCGGATGCCGATACCCTGCTGTTCGGCAAAGGCCAGCAGCTGAATTCCCATATTCCCGGATTGGGCAACCATTGCCGTGGAGCCGGGCAAGGGCATTACCGGGGAACCCGTGCAATACAAATTATTGTGGGGATTGCATATGCCCATGGTGTTGGGCCCCAGCACCAGGACACCTGCCTCCTGGGCGGCTTTGACCAATTCTTCTTCCAGGTGCTTCCCGCGCTCGCCGGTTTCACCAAAGCCGGAAGTAATCAGCAGCATATTTCGAATCCCTTTTTTCCTGAATTCAGGTATGAGATCCAGCACCTTATCGGCCGGTATGGTGACAGCCGCTAAACCAATTTTTCCCGGTATCTCGGCCACGGATCGAAAGACTTTTCTACCCGCGATGGTGCCGCCTTTGGGGTTAACCGGGTAAATTGGCCCCTCATAACCGCCGCTGATGGTATTGGCCATCAGGGTGTGGCCCCATTTTCCTATCTGAGCGGAAGCACCCACTATGGCGACGCTTTTGGGATAAAAAAGCGAGCCGATGGCATCCGGAGCCAGGGGCGGAAGGAATTCGGTTTCGACAGGGCGTCCGCCGGTGACCACCAGAGCATCCACCGCTACCACCCGGCCTTGCGGGGTAACCAGCAAGGGATTAATATCAATTTCGGAAATCTCCGGATGCGCTTCAGCGATGCGGGATAATCCCAGCAATGTTTGAATCAGTTCATCTCGCCGAACAGCCTTTTCCCCCCTGAAATTGCCAAGAAGGGCGTTGCCCTGAATTTCCTCGAGCATTTCAGCGGCATCGATTTCACTCAGCGGTGCCAGACGAAAAATAACATCCGCAAAGGCTTCGGTGAATACCCCGCCGACGCCGAACATGATTACCGGGCCGAATTGCCGGTCCTGAAATAATCCGGCCACGAATTCCCGCCGGCCTTTAATCTGGGGTTGGATCAGAAAACCATCCAGGTCGCTTGAGGCCTCCGCCACGATTGAGCGAACGGCGTTTTCGAGGGCTTGAGAGTCCAAGAGATTGAGATGCACCAGGCCGCGGTCTGTTTTGTGCATCAACTCGGTGCCTATTCCTTTTAAGACGACCGGATATCCAAGGTGGTCTGCGGCTGCCGCCACATCTTTTCGCTGCGGGACAAATCGTTCAGGAGGGAAAGCAATGCCGAATTTTTTAAGCAGCCCCTTGGCTTCATTATCACTTAGAGCGGTCTTTTTATATTTTTCTGCATCTTGGTGCAAGCCATTAACTCCCATCTATAAATCTCGTTGAATATCTGAGAACTTCGTCGATATATTTTATCAGCATAACCATTTGCATTGGTTTTGCCAAGGATTTATTAATTCCAAAATTTTTCCTCTTGCTTTGGTTAAAATTAAATCTTGACTTTGCATTTGCCATGTGACAATTATATTATGCAGTATGGCAACAACATTGGAGGAAACCACTATGCAAGGTACATCAATTGGGGTTCATCCCAGGGATTTAAATGATCTGATCGGAAAACTAAAACACGGGTTGCCCGTTGGAGCCTTTGACCGTCTGCGAGAAAGACTCGATGTGCCGGAAAAAATGCTGGCGTCAACGGTAAACATCGCTTACCGGACGCTGAGTCGTCGCAAAAAAGAAGGCCGATTTAAAACGGATGAATCCGAGCGGGTTTTACGCATCGCCAAGATTTATGAAAAAGCTTTGGACGTATTGGAAGATGACGAAATTACCCGGCAGTGGTTTAAGATGCCGGCAAAAGCACTGGGAGGTAAAACACCACTAGAATACGCTGATACTGAACCTGGAGCGCAGGAGGTTGAGGATCTTCTGGTTCGGATTGAATACGGGGTGTTTTCTTAATGATCCGGGCTTGGCGACTCATTAAAACCGAACATGCCGATGATGCTTTTGCCGGTGAGGGAGCCAGACGCGGAGGTGGTCGGTGGAACAGCAAGGGTGTTCGCGTTGTTTATACTTCCGGATCGCTTTCATTGGCAACCCTTGAGGTGATGGTACATACTCATTTTTACAGTGCATTGAAATATTATGTCTGTATTCCTATCGATTTTGATCCCAGTTTATCACAGTTGATTACGATAAAGGATTTGCCCGATAACTGGAAGGCCGACCCAATCCCGCCGTCAGTCAAAAAAGTGGGTGATCGATGGATTCAAAATCAAGAATCGGTCATTTTGAAAGTTCCCAGCGCCATCATTCCGGTTGAATACAACTATCTAATCAATCCATCGCACCCTGACTTTGAAAAAGTTGTTATCCATTTACCACAGAAATTTGCTTTTGATCCTAGGCTTTTACCCTAAATCATAGCGGTGAACTATTACAGGAAATCATTTCATCCAATAATCAATTAAATTTGTAAGGAAAATTTAATGCGAACCGGAATAGGATATGATGTCCATCGACTGGTGACGGGACGTAAACTCATACTCGGCGGTATTGAGATTGCCTTTGAAAAAGGGTTGCTGGGACATTCGGACGCGGACGTCCTGGTGCATGCCGTGTGTGATGCCCTGCTGGGTTCGGTCGGACTGGGTGATATCGGCCTGCATTTTCCGGATACCGATCCCCAGTACAAAGACATATCCAGTTTAACGCTTCTTGCCCAAACCAACGCCATGGTGCGTAAAAAGGGTTTTGTCATCTGCAACATCGACACCATTGTTTTTGCAGAAGCCCCAAAAATTGGTCCTTATCGAGAATCCATGCAGAAAAATATGGCCCACGCGCTTGAAGTTAACTCCAGTTGCATTAATATTAAGGCCACCACTACCGAAGGACTTGGAATCATCGGCCAAGGAGAGGGGATCGGTGCCATGAGTGTGGTTTTGGTCGAGTGATACCGGTTAGTATCCTTCCTATCTATTCTCCTTAATCAGACCCATGTCCAATTTTCATGCAATCCCGTGACATATAAAGGTTCACAGTCATTTTTTCAAACTGAATGACGAAGTCTGGATAAATAAGTTATGTCTGAATTTGATTTAATATCTAATTTTGAACCTACCGGTGACCAACCCCAGGCAATTGCGAAATTATGTCAAAATCTGCTGCAAGGAAAACGCCATAACGTCCTTCTGGGGGTGACCGGTTCCGGCAAAACGTTTACCATGGCTCATGTTATCGCCAGGTTAAATAAGCCCACCCTGGTCCTTGCCCCTAATAAGACCCTTGCGGCTCAACTTTACAGCGAATTCAAACAGCTTTTTCCGAATAATGCCGTTGAATATTTTGTCAGCTACTATGACTACTATCAACCGGAAGCCTATATCCCTTCCAGTGACACTTACATTCAAAAAGATTCGTCAATTAACGAAATGATCGACAAACTGCGGCATTCAGCCACTCGCTCGGTATTGTCCCGCAGAGATATAATCGTCGTTGCGAGTGTTTCCTGTATCTTCGGACTGGGTGCACCCGAAGATTACCTGGGCATGCGGATTGACATTGAATGCGATATGGAGTTAGGGCGGGATGCGCTTCTCTTCAACCTGGTGGCCATGCAGTATGAACGCAATGATATCGATTTTCACCGGGGTGTATTCAGGGTCAGAGGCGACCGGGTGGAAATTTTCCCGGCTTACGAAGAAGACAAAGCAATTCGTATTGACTTTTTCGGAGACCAGGTCGAAGCCATTTCAGAAATCGATGCCCTTCGTGGCAAAGTCACCAAACGGCTGAAACAGGCCGCCATTTTTCCGGCCAGCCATTATGTCACCCAGAAGACAACCCTGAAAAAGGCCATGGCTTCCATCATCGAAGAGTTGAAAGATCGAATGGAATACTTTCGCAATGAAAACAAACTGATAGAAGTTCAGCGAATTGAAGAACGCACCCAATTCGATCTGGAAATGATCCAGGAGCTTGGGTATTGCAATGGAATTGAAAATTATTCCCGCCATCTGACAGGAAGAAAGCCCGGTGATCCGCCGCCGACCCTTCTGGAGTATTTCCCGGATGATTTTCTGTTGTTCATCGATGAAAGCCACATCGCCGTACCGCAGTTGCGGGGAATGTATCGGGGCGATCGATCCCGCAAACAAACCCTGGTTGAATATGGCTTTCGTTTGCCTTCCGCGCTGGATAATCGCCCACTGAAATTCGAAGAAAGCGAAGCGCGAATGTCTCAGGTGATATATGCTTCAGCCACACCGGCGGAATATGAACTTTCAAAGGCCAAGAGGGCCAAAGTCGAATTGATCGTGAGGCCCACCGGATTGATTGATCCGCTAATCCATGTTCGCAGTGCCAAGAATCAGGTTGACGATCTGCTTGAAGAAATCTTAATTCACCAGAAGCGCAATGAAAGAGTACTGGTGACCACCCTGACAAAACGAATGGCAGAGGATCTGGCCGAATACTACTCGGATCTTGGGATCAAGGTTCGCTATCTTCACTCCGACATCAGCACCCTTGAACGCATGGACATTATCAGAGACCTGAGAATGGGCAAATTTGATGTCTTGGTGGGAATCAACCTGCTGCGCGAAGGCCTCGATATACCCGAAGTTTCTCTGGTGGCGATCCTGGACGCAGACAAAGAGGGATTCCTGCGGTCAGCGCGGTCATTAATTCAAACCTGTGGCCGCACGGCCAGAAACGTCCGGGGTAAAGTCATTATGTATGCGGATCAAGTGACGCGATCGATGCAGCAATCAATTGATGAAACCAATCGCCGCCGAAAAATTCAGCAGGCCTATAATCAGAAACATGGCATCACTCCTAAAACCATTCAAAAAGAAATTACCCAAATCTTTAATTTCGGAAATGAGCAGGAAGACACCGGCAGCGATCATGTGGCGCAAGCAATCGCAGCATACAAGTCCCTGGATGATATTGATGCGGCCGTAAAATCCCTGGAAAAACAAATGCACCAGGCCGCAAAAGATCTTGAGTTTGAGAAAGCCGCAGATTTAAGAGATCAGATCAGGGCACTGCAGAAACTGATTGTATTAGAAGTTTAGTAAGTTGATTGGTTGAATAGTTGAGTAGTTGATTGGTTGATTCGTTAGTTGGAAAAAAAGGTGTCAGGTGTCAAGATAAAGGGTTCAAAGGTTCAGGGTTCACCGTTCAGG
>JAIVWA010000135.1:0-9505 GCA_049190255.1 Gammaproteobacteria bacterium
CGCTGCGCGAGCGGATCTACCCTTCGAAACTTGTCCGCCTTTGGAGGATTTTGCGGTTCGCTTGTTTTAAAATCGATAAAGCGTAGCGTCATCAATATTCGATGTTCGATGTTGGACGTTCGATGTTCGACGTTCAATCTTTTCACTGTTTCGGATAGGCGGAGTTTCATATAAGCACCGCCTGGCCTGAAAAGCGGCCAGTCTGATCATCAAGAAACTTAATGTAGTTTCATATAAGGTTTCAGGTGTCAGGGACATGCGGCAATGACAGAGAAGTGTCAGGAACACAAAATTCCAATATGACCGCGTCGCTGCCAGGAAGCCGATTAAGGCAATCAGTAAAATCGCTTGCAAAGGTTTTTCCTGACACCTGACACCCGACACCTGAAACCTTCAGCTTCTTACAACATGTTGCCAGATAAAATGCCATAAGGGCCAAGCGATAATATGCCATCTTGTCGAGTTTACCGTCATCTTTGCGGCCTATTTCTATTACTGTGCCTTTCAGTTGGTTTGCTTGTCGGCTGTGCCGGCATCAAAAAATCCGAACCACCGGTTCGGCCGGAAAACATTCCCCCCATCTTTGAACTTGAAGCGGTCCCGTTTTTCCCGCAGAGTGAGTACCAGTGCGGTCCTTCCACCCTGGCGATGGCGATGACTTACAGCGGTTTGCCGATTACCCCCGAAGAACTCAAAAATCAGGTGTACACGCCTTCCCGTAAGGGAAGTCTGCAAATGGCCATGGTAGCTGCTACCCGGCGCCATGGTAGAATTGCCTATCAAATTGTCGGCTTGAACTCCATCTGGGCTGAAATAGCAGCCGGCTATCCGGTGATCGTGCTGCAAAACATTGGATTATCATGGATTCCGGTGTGGCATTACGCGGTGGTAATCGGTTATGATTTTTCAGAAAATACTGTCATCCTCCGTTCGGGAATAACCGAGCGCAAGGTGATGTCTTTTTATACATTTGAGAAAACCTGGGCTCGCAGCGACTATTGGGGGCTGATCGTGCTCGAGCCGACCCAGCTGCCCGCAGTTGCCAAAGAGAATGATTACCTGGAAGCCGTGTTTGGGCTCGAAAAATCAGGTCGATTTCAAGCTGCGGTTGAAGGATATCAAACTGCTTTGAAGCGTTGGCCGCAAAGTCTGAATGCGTTTATGGGGTTGGGCAACAGCCTGTATAAGCTTGGAGATCTTTTTGGGGCTGAAGACGCTTTTAGAAAGGCAGTAGAGAATCACCCGCAGGCGGCCGTCGCCTATAACAATCTCGCCATGGTACTTTTAGAACAGGGACGCAAACCGGAAGCACTCGATGCTGCCCGCAGGGCCATCGCCATGGGAGGGCCGATGAGCGAGGAATATGAGAAAACGCTTCAGGAGATTCAGGCAAAAGACTAAAATAGTGTTAGGAAAATAAGCAATTTTTTGCTATAGGTCATCTGAAGGGCTTGGCCCCACTATCCCATCCACCAAAAAAATGATGTCTCTAAAAACTATATATTTTCACCTGTAGAGGTTCCAAGACGTTAACTATGACAATTTCATTCTGAACGACTTGCTTACATTTCGGAGGCATTTCCATGCCCATCAGATCGTTATTGATTAGCTTATGTTTGTTTGTGATGTTTCTCTCCGCCTGTATGTCAATGCCCTTTTATGCTGAGGTGCAATCCGAACTGGAAGAGACCCGGATCCAGAGAGACGAAGCGCGGAAAGAACTGCAAAACCTCCAGATAAAGCAAAAGCAGACCGAAGAGCAGCTCCAACGGATGGAATTGGAGCTTAGCAATTCCGAGGCCGCGAGACGTCAATTGTCCAAGGACCTGAAAAAGCTGCGGGGACAATTGAGCTACCTGAAAAAAATAAACCGGCAGCAACAAAATAATATTAGAACCCTCGAACTGGAATTAGAAAAGAGACGGTCGGTTATCCAACTCCAGGGCAAGGTCATACAGCTCCTGGACGATACCAAAAAGACCATTGAAACCAGCCTGAAAGATCAAATTGCGGCCCAGGATATTGAAGTCGTCGAAGTGGGCAATACGTTGAAAGTCATTTTTTTAGATAAGATTCTTTTTGATTCCGGGAGTGTCGAAATTAATCCCGGGGGCCAAGAATTGCTCAAGCTTATGGCGGACTCTCTGAGAGGAAATAATGAACAGGATATCGTAGTCGAGGGCCACACGGATGACGTCGCTTTAAGTGCAGCGCTGCGAAAACGCTTTCCCAGCAACTGGGAGCTTTCAACTGCCAGGGCTTCGGCCGTAGTTCATTTTTTTCAGCAAGAAGGGGGGATTCAGCCAAAAAGGCTTGGGGCTCGCGGGTACAGCCATTACAGACCGATTGCCCCCAATGATTCTGAAAAAGGCCGCCAACAGAATCGACGCATCGAAATCATATTGAGGCCCTATAAAGGAATGAAGAATGTCGAATGATCAATGAATATTGGTTGAAGTCGCTCGCGCAGCGCTTCCAGCCCGTAGGCTTACAGGCCGGAGGCGCAGGCGCTTGTGCCGCGTGTCGCTCCACCATTTTTTAAATTAAAATTGATAGAATACCCTAATCATCCAATCGTCAATGGTCTTTCCTCCAGCACTTCTCTAAGTTTCTGTGATAGCTGTACGATATCGAAGGGCTTTTGAATAAATCCGTGACAACCCTGATCCATTAATTCATCAATTTGTTTGTTCTGGCTGTATCCGCTGACCAGAAGAACCTTGACTGCCGGATTGATTTTTTTCAACGCAGCATATGTATCCTTGCCGTTCATTTCAGGCATAATCATATCCAGCGCCACCAGATCCAGATCAACCATTTTTTCTTTATACAGTTCGACGGCTTCTTTGCCGCCCAATGCGAGGGTTACCTGATATCCCAGCTTTCTGAGCATCAACTCTTCTACCTGAATCGTGCTTTCTTCGTCATCTACCAGAAGAATCGCCTCGTTGCCTTTTACCATCTCGGTGCTGATCTTGATATCATCAACCTTTTCGAGATTCGATGCCGGCAGGTAAATATTGAAAGTCGTCCCGTGATTTTTCTCACTGTAAACCCGTATAATACCGTTATGATTTTTAATAATTCCGTAGGCCGAGGCCAGACCGAGGCCGGTACCTTTGCCGACCTCCTTGGTGGTAAAAAATGGCTCAAATATTCTTTCGATGATATCCGGCTCGATGCCCATGCCGTTATCCGTCACCGATACTTTAACGTAATTTCCCTGGGGTACTTCGAAAGGTTTGCAGTATTCATCGCTCAGATATATATTTTCGGTCTGAATGTAAATGTCGCCGCCATCGGGCATGGCGTGCCAGGCATTGAGGTAGAGATTTATCAGTACCTGTTCTATTTGACCCGGATCGACTTTAACGCTCCAGAGATCAGCTTGAAGCTTTTTGTGGGTTGGGATTTCCTTTTTGGTGCGGGTAAACATCTTGCTGCTGTTTTCCACGATGCTATTGAGCGAGATTAGTTTGAGGCTATATTTCCCTTTTCTGGCAAAACCCAGCAACTGATTGGTGAGATTGGCGGCGTTCATGACCGCGGTTTCGATGCCCTGGATGTATTCATCATTGGGATCTTCAGGGTCGGTTTGCAGTCTCATCAGCGAAATATATCCCTGGATGCCCATTAAAAGATTGTTAAAGTCATGGGCGATGCCACCGGCAAGAGTGCCGACAGCTTCCATTTTCTGAGAATGGATCAACTGGCTTTCCAGATGCTTTTTTTCCTTTTCAGCTTTTGTGCGTGCAGTGATATCCCGGGCCACATTTAGAATAACATTGCGTCCCCTGTAGGAAATGGCCCGGGAATGGATTTCCACCGGAATGGGGTCACCATCTTTTTTGGCATGTGATGTTTCGACCGTGATTTTTTGGGGCGCTTGATGTTCAATGTCTTTTCCCAGTTGGTCGATGATTAAGCCGGCATCGTCCGCTGGAATAAGATCGGTCAGGTTTAATTCGAAGAATTGTTCCGGACTGTATCCCAGCTGAGCGTATGCCGCCTCATTGGCTTCCAGCACATTGCCTTCGCGATCGAGAATGTATACGGCATCATCCACGTTTTCGAGCAACTCTTTATATCGAGATTGCTCTTCGGCATCTTTCAAATTAGCCAACATATAATTGAAGGCCTGAGATAATTGATTGAATTCCCAATAGTTGCTGTTATTGTTTTCGAACAGAAGATCTTTCTCGCCCTCGGAGATTTGAATGGCCTTTTTCGTCATTTGGCGCAATGGCTCGACCATTTTCTTCCCGAGATAGATGGACATTAGGATAGACAGTGTCAGAATGACAATCGAAAGAAATCCTATCCATAAGCTGACCTTTCGTTTCGCACTGATCAGGGCTTCCAGTGATGACTGGAAGTAAAGGTTATCAAATCCGTCTATTTTAGATAAGATAAGCTTATTGCTCAGCATAAGCAGTTCCAGTTTCATGGCGATGTTGTTGCGCATTTCTTCACTGAGGGACACTGCTTTCTTGGAGATCAAACTGTACAGTCGATCGGACTTAACAATGGAAACATCGCCGCCCACCGTTTGATTGACGATTGACATCAATTTATGGTCTTGGGTCATGTCATACAGGGCATAGGCTGTTCCCATCAGCTGAGTTTGATGCATGATGGGGGTTGAAAACCACCACACCAGGTGTGTATTGCCGTCGTCTATAACTTCCCCATAGGGATAGGTTTTTTGAGCGAAATCGATCAATTTTTGGGATAAATTCGGGTATGTTTCAGGAATAACCGATTTTTCACTTTGTTTTTTGACAAAAAAGTAGACCCCTTCCCGTGATGGGTAAAATTCTGCGACCCGGTCTTTAAGCTGAGATTTGCCATCGAGCATCACCGTTACCCGGATTATGTTGTCGGACCCAAGGTCTTTCAGCATATCGCTAATGCTCAAAATGCGGTTGTTAAGAATAATTTCAACCTGACCCTTTTCCGCCAGAATCTTTTTGCGAAATTCAGCCTCGACTTGTTTGCCAAAATAACCGTACAGTGCTACTAATATGACGAAGACAGACAAGGTGGCAAGAACGACGAATGTCGTTACCAGGTAGGTCGAAAACCGCTTTCTATGTTTGAAATTCAGAATTTTATTCAGAAACGAAGCGTTTTTGATTCGTGCTAATCCGTGCGAAATTATGTTTCTTTTTTCGGTCGACACTATGGGTTTCCCAAATTTCTTCGGCTAACCGTCTGATTCGTTACAGACACAGACAGCAAACGGCACTCGGGCTTCGCATTTCCAGCTTGCCCGGGATTTAGCATCCAATGAAAGGAATAAAACTAATAACCTTATTTTATACAAAAAAAATGGTAAATTGTCAAAACAAAAGTCCGGGGTCGGCCGACAACTGACAATTCTTTGTTGGAGGAAATTATGGAGATAAATAGCGGTGACATCATCGGACAGGTGTTGCGGCAACGCGGGGTACAATTTTTATTTACCCTTTGCGGGGGCCACATATCACCGATTCTGACCGGGGCCAAGAAAGAGGGAATCCGGGTGGTTGATGTCAGAGATGAAGTCAATGCCGTATTTGCAGCCGATGCCGTGGGGCGGATTTCCGGTGTCCCCGGAGTGGCCGCAGTGACGGCAGGCCCGGGGGTAACCAATTCGATTACAGCGCTTAAAAATGCCCAGATGGCGCAAACACCCCTGATTCTGCTGGGCGGTGCGGCACCGACGGTGTTGAAAAACAGGGGCGCACTGCAGGACATTGACCAGCTTTCCCTGCTGAAGTCGATCGCTAAAATGGCGGTCACCATACGTCGCAACTGCGATATTGTTCCGGTGATGGAAAAAGCCTTTGACGTTTGTCGGTCCGGTGTTCCCGGCCCCGTATTTGTCGAATGCCCGATTGATATGCTCTACAGCGAATCTCTTGTGCGACAGTGGTATGGCGCCAAACCGGATGCGGCGCGCAAAGGTGGGGTGAGAAGCAAATTGCTGGATTTCTATCTCCAGCGGCATGTCGATCAAATGTTTGCCTGTGAGTTTGAAGAAATGACGCCCGGTGAATACACCGTAACATCACCGGATTTTGACAGCCGTTCGGTCTCCAGAGCGGTGGAATTGATCGCCATGGCGCAAAGACCGGTCCTGATCGTCGGCAGCCAGGCCACGCTTCAACCCGACAACATCGACAAGCTTGCGGGGGCCGTTGGCGCTCTGGGGATTCCGGTATTTCTGACCGGAATGGCCCGCGGGCTTCTGGGAAGGTCGCACCCCATACAGATGCGTCATCAAAGAAAAAAAGCTTTGCAAAAGGCGGATCTGGTGATCATCGCCGGAATGCCCTGTGATTTCCGCCTCAACTATGGCCGCTCAATCGGAGCCGGGGCCAAAATCATTTCGATAAACCGGAGCAAAACCGATTTAAAATTGAATTGCCGGCCGGATCTGGCTGTGCTGTCGGATCCCTTCCTTTTCCTTTGCGCTTTGGCGGAGGTATTTGCTCCCGAGCCCTCGGCCTGGGAGTCATGGATACAGGAACTCAAGAAAAATGATGACCAGCGTGAAGCCTTTATAACCAAAACCTCGGAGGAAGACACCGAATTCGTCAACCCCCTTTGCATGTTAAAAAAGCTGGATAAGGTGATCGATGAAAATAGCATCATTGTCGCGGACGGCGGCGATTTTGTGGCCACGGCTTCTTATATTTTACAACCGTCCGGGCCCCTGAGATGGCTGGATCCGGGGGTTTTCGGAACCCTTGGCGTCGGTGCGGGCTTTGCCATCGGTTCACAATTGGTTCATCCCGAGGCCGAAGTCTGGCTGATATATGGTGACGGAGCCGCCGGTTTCAGCTTGCAGGAATTCGACACCTTTGTGCGCCATCAACTGCCGGTGATCGCCGTGGTCGGCAACGATGGCGGATGGACTCAAATTGCCCGGGACCAGGTAACCCTATTCGGGGATGATGTGGCCACCAAGCTGAGGCGAACGGATTATCATGTCGTGGCTGAGGGCTTCGGCGCAAAAGGTTTTTTGCTGGACAAAGCGGAAGACATTGATTCTGTCCTTCAAAAAGCCAAACAGGCAGCCCGGGACGGCCATCCGGTATTGATCAATGCCCGGATTGGCCTGACCGACTTTCGTAAGGGATCAATTTCGATGTAGCGTTTGACCGGATTTCTTATGAGTTCATTATTGTAATTATTGCCATATTAGTAAAACGAGCTCAAACAGCCAGTTTACTTCTGCTGGATCTCTCTTTCGCTGATGCCCATTAAATACAACAGTCCGTCCAGCCCTACGGTGGAAATAGACTGGTCGGCATTTTTTTTCACAATGGGTTTGGCGTGAAAAGCAATACCCAACCCGGCGATGCTGATCATTGGCAGATCGTTGGCACCGTCGCCCACGGCAATGGTCTGCTGCAGGCTGATATTTTCCACCGTGGCGATGGTTTTAAGGATTTCAGCTTTTCTGGGGCCGTCGATGATATCGCCGTTAATATTTCCGGTGATTTTTCCGTTTTCGAGCTCAAGCACGTTGGCAAAAACATAGTCCAGCCCCAGTTTGTTCTGCAGGTATTCACCGAAAAAGTCAAAACCGCCGGATATGATGCCAATCTTGTAGCCCAGTTTTTTCAAGGTCCGGATCACACGCTCGGCGCCTTCGGCAAGGACCAGATTATGGGCGACCTCAGTCAGGACCCTGACATCGAGGCCTTTGAGCAGGGCAACGCGCCGGGTGAAACTTTCTTTGAAGTCGATTTCGCCGTTCATGGTGGATGCGGTAATCTGGGCCACCTGGTCGCCCACACCGGCGTTTTCAGCCAGGACATTAATCACTTCACCCTGGATCAGGGTGGAATCCATATCAAACACCACCAGTCTGCGGGCATGGCGATAGATATCGTCGACATGAAAGGAAATGTCGATTCCGGTCTCGTTCGAAATTTCAAGCAGCTTGCCGCGTAATTGTCCGGGATTATCCGGGGTGCCGGAAACGGTCAATTGCACGCATGCTGTGGGCAATAAATCGGGGGCATCCAGAAAAACCCGCCCCGAGAGCCTGGTGATTACATCAATATTCAATTGGTGGGCTGCGATGGCGGCGGTGACTTTTGACAGTTGGGTGGCCGTCAGTTTGCGACCGAGCAGGGTGATGATTCGGCGTTCCTGCCCGTACTCCGAAACCCAGCCGGTATAGCTTTTTTCATCAATGGCGGAAAACCGGACCTGGATCCCCAGTTCGTGAGCTTTGAACAGCAGATCTTTGAGGATTGAAGACGATGAATGCGCCGACGGTATCTCTACTAGAATGCCCAGAGACAGGTAATCATGGATAACCGCCTGGCCGATGTCCAGAATGGCAACCTCATATTGGGCGAGGATGTTGGTCAAACTGGAAGTTAAACCCGGCCGATCTTGGCCGGTTATATTGATCAGAATGATTTCTTTCATTATTGACTACCTTAGGTGCTTAGTCCGCCTCAGGCGGATTGTGCATTTTGTGGCAAGATTTTTTTTGTGCAAAAATCAAGTTATCCCAAGAAATGCCTAATCCGCCGGAGGCGGACTAAATTGCACTTTAGGCATTTCTTTTCTCAGGCATTTTAGCTCACTTTAGTTTTCCGGCTTGCCGGGTGGGGGTTAAGAAATCCAGCACCACCTTCTCAAACATGCGCGGGGCTTCAGCCGGAATACTGTGGCCGACACCTGACAGCTCCACATGCTGTGCATCACAAAGATCCGCAAGTCGTTCGACATCCTTCCAACTCACGAGGGGATCTTGCGACCCTGTGATGATGAGGGTTGGCCGACTGAAATCCTTCGGCACATTGTCCTGGGGTGGATACTGCAAAATGGCATCAAGCTGTGCTATCAGGGCCCTGCTATTGTTTCTCTTTACGACGGCACTGACAATCATTTTCAGGGTTTTTTGATGCTGCCTTAAAAATTCTTCTCCGAATACGGTTGGCAAGGCAGCCCAGGCCATGGCTTCCAGACCCGATAGCTGGAGCAATTGCAGCCATGAGCGAACCGTAACTTTGGAACGATAGTTGGTTTTCGCGTCCAGGCTGCACAGGACCATGTGGTCGACCAGTTGCGGGCACTCAATTGCCAGGGCCAGCGCTACCCGGGCACCATGACTTATGCCCACCAGGTGGGCTTTGTCAATGCCCAAATGCGCGATCAAATCTTTGAGATCGGCAACATGCAGGTTCAGGGTGATGGGTTTATGGCCGAGATCACTCTGTCCCTGTGCTCTGGCATCGTAGAAGAACAGCCGGAAGCGCTTAGAAAAAGCAGGAACTTGCGCGCCCCAGTATAGGGTGGTCTGGGTGGTGCCGTTTAAAAAAATAACAGCTGGATTGGATGTGTCAATGCCATGGGTCCGATAGAAAAGCTTGCATCCGTCTTTGGTGGTGAAGTAGGGCACTGTTTGATCCTGTCAGAGGTTCAGGGGTTCAGCCCAGCCGCCGGCCAAATCGAAAAAGAAACTAATGAACGTCGAACATCGAACGTCCAACAT
>JAIVWA010000136.1:0-9499 GCA_049190255.1 Gammaproteobacteria bacterium
AGGTGCTTCTGGGTAAGAGGCTAGACACACCCTATTACAATGCCTATATCGGCCGGGTAGGGTCTAAACTTAAATAATTATTTCACAGAGCCGTCTTTGTGCTTCAGAGGCTGTAAATAATTGATTATATTAAAGATATCATATCCTTCGGCAGAATGCAAATATGGGGGATGCAAAGTCATAACCTACCAGATGAGGCAATTATAGATTTTCAAAGCTCACATGGAGGAAGCAGCGCTATGGTATAAGGTAGAAGGTATAGGGTATAAGGTAAAAGGCCGAATCTGATCCTTCTATTGTTCGTCCTCGTGAATCGGTGTTGTATCGAGGACGAGGGACGAGGGCGAGTACGACGACGAAGGCAGTATATCTGTCTGATTCTTTCTGCGCTGTGTCTTTTTTTCTTAAATCCAAAATCCGAAATCTCAGATTCCAAATCGAAACAATCCCAAATCAAAACCTACCCTCCCGCCACCATCGGTATCAAAAATATCTCGGCCTTATCCGGTATCGTCGTTTTATCAAAATTGGGTCTCGAGACGTAGGTTTCATTGATACGAACGACGGCATAGGGATGCGCATCATCGATCTCATTGAGCAGGTCGGTTATCGTCATCCCCTCATGCCAGCCGAGGGTAAGGTTGGCGATCTTAATCGTCATTGAACCCCGTTTGCCTTGAGAACCTCGAGCACTTCTTCAAAATCGATACCCAACCGCTTTACGGTCTCAACCTTAGGGATGCCGTCCGGGGTCCATCCTCTGCGTTCGTAGACTGCATCCTTGAGTTTATCGTATTGCGCCTCTCTCAATTGGCGCATAAGGGCTGTTTTTTCAGCTGTGGTTTTACCCTCGATGTCGACCTGGTATTTTTCTTTCAGCTGGGTGTCGTAGCGCTCCGCCCGGGATTCATATTCCAGCTCGGTTACCGGTCCCACAGCCCGGTAGGGAAGGGTGTCATGCTTCCTGCGTCCATAGCCCATTTTCAGGTTGAATATCCGCTGGAAATTGTAAACCACCTCACTCATGGCGACCAGGTCCTCAGGGGAGGAGGTGCGCCCTGTCACCGCACTGAAATACTCCGCATACCATTGCAGATGTTTGATGACCTTGGCCGGTTCTTCTGTATCTGTATTGTCCTCGGGAATGATATCATTCCAGGGCAGCTTGCACAGTCCGCACAGCGAAAACCAGGTGCGAAACATGGGAAACCAGTGAAGCGCTTCGGCCTTTTGTTCGAAGGTCGGCATAAAATTGTGAACCATATCCAGGAAAATCAACCAGGCCTCATCATGCTGGGGCCCCTTGAGTGCCAGACCATACCCTCCCTGCTGGGCCAGGGATTCTTTGGTCATATACTCGGAAAACTCCAGCCCTTTGGCTTCCATGCCGATGTCTGCCATGACGGCTGCATCGGCGCCAAAATCCCGGGCAAATTTTTCTTTCATCTGGCGAATACCCTGACCGATGATTTGGCCGAAGCCCTCACCGGCCGCCATTTGATGCACCAGCTCCAGGGCGCTCAGACGGTTGCCGAAACTTAAATCCATGCCGCCGGTGTGGGTCTTGTTGATCAACCCCATTTCATAGCATTCCATGGCAAAGGCCATACCGGTGCCCACCGAGATGGTGTCCAGGCCGTAAGCATCGCAGTAGAAATTGAGTTCCACGACCGTAAGGGGATCAAAAATTCCCAGATTGGAACCACAGCCGGCAACGGTTTCATACTCAGGCCCATCCACGAAAACTTTTTGCCCCTTAAAGGGTCCGGTCAGCGGAACAAAGTCCTTAATTCCGTGAGAGCAAGCCACGGTGCAGCCCATCCAGCATCCGTCGAAACCCGGATCAAACAGGCGTCGATAGACTTCCTGCCCGAGATTGGGCGCTTGGGGGTGGGAGCCGTAGCGGAAATTGTGGGTCGGCAGGCAATCGTAGTCATTCATTATGGTGACCAGGTGGGTGGTGCCGATGCGCGCCATTTCATTTTGCTTGGGATCGAGTTCGACAATTTCGCGGGAATGCAATTTGGCCACATCTTTCAATTTTGTTTTGTCCGCCGGCATATTGGTGTTGGCTGTCACCGTGTCCCAGCGCACCACCAGGGCTTTGAGGCCTTTGTCGGCAAAAACAGTACCGATACCACCGCGTCCGGCCTGTTTATAGCGGGCGCGCTTGCGCTTCATATCGTACCAGGTAAAATTGAGACAGCCGATCAGGGTGTTTTTGGCACCCGGCCCGGCCGAAACCACGGATATATTGCGGGGTTTGCCATCGGCAAAATGATCGGTCAACACAGCAGACAAATCGTAGGCGGTTTGCGGCAGACCGGTGGCATCCAGTATCTGAATTTGCTGATTGATGCCGTCGATGAAAATAACCGTATCCCGGGATGCTTTGCCCTGAATTTGCATGGCGTCAAAACCGGAAAACTTTAAATAAGGTCCGAAATATCCCCCCACATTGGAGTCTATCGCTGCTTTTGTCAGCGGAGAGAGGGTGGTGACAATACTTTTGCCGGAACCCGGATAGATAGGGGTGCCCCCCAGAGGCCCGGATGCAATGCAAATGGCGTTTTGGGGATCATCCCAGCGGGTATCGGCCTGGACCGCATTCCACAGCAGCCACAGGTCATAGCCTTTTCCGCCGACAAATAGGTCTTTGGTTTTTTGTTCCACCGGCTTTATGGCGATGTCGGCCTTGGAAATGTCAATATGCAAGGTCTGATCGGTATAACCCTTTTCGATTTCCGGCCGCTTGTAATCAAATTTTTTGACTACCTTTAATTTAAAATCTGGCATTCTCTTTCTCCTTTAAACGATCTCCCTGGTCACTGGTTACTGGTTGCTGGATACTCGATGCTCGATACTGGATACTCGATGCTCGATACTGGAAAATAAATGGTATAGGGTGGAAGGTATATGGTATAAGGGTTAGCCTCAGGGCGCAAGGCGTAAGGCTCAAGGCGCAAGGAAAAGGTCTAAAATAAGACGCTTTCCTTATAAAAATCCCAAATTCCCAATTTCAAATCCCAATTCAAATTCAAAAACATCCGGTCCCTGGTTACTGGTCAGTCCAATTTTTTATATAATCTTAACCCCGGGCAATCAAGCGTCAATTTTCCAAAGTCCGAATTGCTTATCCAGTATCGAGCATCCAGTATCGAGCATCAAGAAGCCGGCAACCAACTACAACTCTTCTCACTATGAGCTACGAACTATCAGCCATGAGCCAATTCTTCTCTACTTTAAGGCTTCTTCCCCTTTAAACTTCCGGTACGGTGAAAATTCCTCTATGATAATCTCGTCATCTGCAGTTGTCTGTCCGGCGACCATACGGGCTGCGAGTTCGGCCACCCCGGGTGCCAGCATCAGTCCCTGGCCGCACATGCCGGTGGTGTGCAGTAAGCCTTTTACTTTCCGGTTCCAGCCTACCAGGGGGGCACCGTCGGGCGTCATCGGATATAGACCCCGCCATGTCCGGCGTACCCGCAGGTTTTTTAAGCGGGGAAGCAGCCGAACCATGCGGGCACAGACTTGCGGTAAAAACACCGAGGTTTCACGTTTGTCTTTCCCGATAATCGGCGGATCGGGGGTAATACAGAATATAACCTGGCCATGTTTGTTCTGGTAAAAATAATAGCTTTTAGAACCCGGTGCCGGCCGGATGTCAACCACCATGCAATGGAAAAACGGCTGCACCGGCTCGGTGATGGCGGCCTCATGGGAATCGGGCACTATCGGCAGGTCCACCCTGGCGGTATTGCATAGTTCCGGTGAGTACGGTCCGGCCGCATCAATCACCACTTCAGTGCTGTAATGCTTCTTATCGGTGGCAACACCGACGACCCTGCCTTTTTGGAAGATAATTTTGGTGATGGTTTCGTTGAAACGAAATTCTGCTCCTAATTCCAGGGCCCGGCGGTAAAAGGCGTTGATCGAAAGCAGGGGAGAAATGGAACCGTCATCGGGCGACACCGTGCCGCCTCGCAAACCCTCGGCATTGATTCCCGGGATAAGCGCCCGTATTTCCAACTGACTGACCCAATCAATATTCAAGCCGTGTTGTTTTTGAGCCGGCAACAAGCCTTTCAACAGTTTTTCATCTTCCGGCCGGTATACCGGATAAACATAACCGCCTTTCAGCCATTCGATGTTATCACCCTGCAACTGCTGCCAGGTGGAAAATAATTCAATCGAGCGGCGGCAAGTGAGAATTTTTCCCGGGGTGGAGTGGGTGGCTCTGATCCCGCCGATGGCATGTTTATTTTCTCCCTGACCGGGAGAAGGGTGCATATCGATGACCAGCGGTTTAAGGCCGAGCTCAGCCAGAGACATGGCCGTGGGAACCCCAACAGATCCGGCACCGACTATGATGACATCGTAGTTCAATTTGTGGTCTCCCTTTACCGAATCCCCCGTAACCGAGGATTTCAATATACTTTAGCAAAATTAAAGGTTTCAGGTGTCAGGTGTCAGCAACTAAAAACGAAATATATAGTGCCATAGTACTATTGTGAGATACCGACACCCTTGAACCTATTTTGCATAATCCGATGTTCAGCCTGACACCTGAAACCATCCTCCTTTTGATAACTCGATTCCAGAATTATTCCCAAAATTTCATCTTTTACTCGGATTCCGCTTTAGCACCAGCAAATACCCCAATGGGTACTTCTACAAATAGCGGCCTATCAACCCTGTCCGTTACCATCTCAAAGTCAATGCCCTCTTCCTGAAATATTCGCCAGATCATGGGGCGACAGGTCTTGGAGCCACAGGCACCCATGCCGGCGCGGGTCAAGGCTTTGATTTGATTTAAATCCCGGATGCCGCTTCGGATGGTGGCGCGAATTTCTCCGGCAGTCACCCTTTCGCAGCGGCACACGATGGCCTCATCCGGTGGGGGGTCTTTTTCGTAAATTGTTGACGGCTCAATCTGTTTTTCCTGGACCCATATTCCCACTGCAGCCTTGGCAACGGCCTTATCAACCTTTAACCGCACCAGAAGGGTGCCGGGGTATTTGCGCCGTGAACTTACTTTATCAACCGGATAATATCCGACAATGGCACCGTCAATATCGGTGACCGGAACTTTCTGACCGACTTCCACTTTTTCCCGCCAGACCTCATAGGGCAGGGTCACCAGGGGGTGGGTGGAATCTTCTCTGAAGTCCACCATTGTCACCGAAAGTCCCGGGCAGACCGCCAGACAGCTGGCACAGCCGGTGCAGGCCTCCAGGTCATCTATATAGGGCAGCCCAGTGATTTTATCATCCTGTGTTTTGACGGCCCCCACCGGACATACTGAGGTGCAGGGATTGCAGGGAACCTCCTGGTAGCAGTGGAATATGGGGAATACCCCATCTTCTTTTTGCGGCGGCTTGCGACGGGTTGCCGGTCCCGGTTTTGATTTTAAAATGGTGGCCTTAGCATCCCATTCGCGGGGCATTTGTTCGACATCGATGTTCAGGGATTGGGCGATTTTATGACCTTCTATCTTGCCGGTGAACATGGCGGCCGAGGCTTCGGCGATTTCCTGGGCATCGCCGGCGCAAAATACGTCCATTCCCCACTGCCTGGCTTTGAGATAAAATTCGTTGACTTCGGCCAGGCCGACGGCAATCAAGACGGTATCGACTTCAAAGGTTTTATGGGTACCGGGCATTACATTCCAATTTTCATCGAGGCGGGCGATGGTGACGGATTCAACCCTATCCGTTCCGTTGGCGCTCACAACCGTGTGGCTGGTATAGATGGGGACCCCCAGTCGTTTGAGTTTGTCGGCGTGCACCCTGTATCCGCCAACCTGAGGTAGAGCTTCAATCAGGGCCACCACCGCGATGTCGGCCTGAATCGCATGATAACCGGCGATAAGCCCCACGTTGCCGCCGCCCACAATTAAAACTTTTTCAGAGGATTTTACCAGATCGCGGTTTACCAGTGTTTGAAATGCCCCTGCACCGTAGACACCCGGCAGGGTATTGCCCGGAAAGGAGAGCATCTTCTCCCTGGCACCCGTGGTGACCAGAAGTTTTTGGGGCCTTATTTTTTTGTATTGATTGTCTTTTATCACCCCAACAATATTATCTGAAAATACGGCTCCCGCAGTGGTGTTCAACCAGACTTCCACGGAACTGAGGGATAGAAGTTCATCCTGCAATATCTTACCGATTTCAAAGCCACGGGTGCCGGCATGGGAATCTTTTACCGAGCCAAAAAATTTATGGGTTTGAAGCACCAGTTTTCCGCCCAGTTGGTCCTTGTCATCCACGATAAGCGTATTGACTCCCAGTTTGCCCAGCTCGATGGCAGCCGAAAGCCCGGCCGGACCGCCGCCGATGATTAACACATCCACTTCTTTGACGGGTATTTCGACGGTTTGCGGAATGCTGTTATCTTCCGGAATTTTTGGAAGCCCTTCAACGCTTTCCACCACCATTTTAACTTGCAAAGGGGTCATGCATGATTTGACCGGCAGACCGTCGGCAATGACCATACACTGGGAGCACTGGCCGTTGGCGCAGAAAATACCCTGAGGGCTGTTATCTTTATGATGGTGCCCGAATATATGGATGCCGTTGGCAATCAGGGCCGAAGAAATCATTTCCCCCTTAAAGCCGGTCAACGTCGTCCCGTTCCAGGTAAAGGACACCGGTCTTCTTTCCGGTATCTCTAAAATGGGGTGTTTTTTTATTCGATGTTTGGACATATGAGATTTTCTAACAATTAAATGAATTTAATCCTTTTATCATTTTAGGCAATTTAGGCATTTTAGGCAATTTAGGCATTTTAGACAATTTAGGCATTTACTTTTCTTCTTCCCTTTTTTTCATATACTGGTTAAAGCGCTTGACATGCTGCTGGGCCAATTTGCGGGCCATTTCATCGTCACTATTTTCTATTGTACGGACCAGGTCGCAAAGATCCCCGTAGTTTTCCTCCAGCTCGGGTTGATCCATGGAAAGAAATCGATCGTAATACCGATGGATATTGTCATGGATGGAGTGGAGCACGGAGATATAAACAGGGTTGCCGGTAATCTGGGCGATGGTCATGTGTATCTGCTTGTCGATATCAATGAACGTATTTCTGTGGGAGCTACCCTTTCTTACACACGCATGGGCTGTTGCCAGCAGGTCTTTTAACTTTCGGATGTCCTCTGCGGCATGGTTTTTAGCTGCATGGGCGGCGACGATTCCTTCCACATCCTCACGAAATTGAGCCAGATGATTCAAGGATACTTTTTGAGAGCGAATCAGAAGACCGAGACTTTCGCTGATTTGATCCGTATCTACCGTTCTAACCACCGAACCACCGCCAACCCCCAGCTTGATTTCGATCAGGCCTTTCTGCTCCAGAACCCGCAGGGCTTCGCGCAGGGTGCCGCGGCTGATATTGAACAATTGATAGGTTCGATTGTCAAGACTAAATTCTATTTCCGGAAGACAACTGGCAGTCAAAGAGGATGAAGGCGATTCGGTTTTCTTAAAAATATCCAATTGGCTTGCTAATCTCGATTTTAGCAAAATCAGGATGGGTTGGGTTAAGCAGGTAATTGTATTCATCCAATTCTCACACCAAAGTCATAATTTGCTTGACTAATGCTTCTGAAATATTTAAGAAGTTAGGTTTTGTGACCTGGTTTGCGGTATGTTTTTAAATTGCCTGAATTTAAAGGAACAGAATTGACATTTTGTGATTCTTGCAAAATCTTAAAAGGAGCTTAGCGGCTATGTTAAACGATAAAAAAATTGCCATTATCGGCACAGGAAATATGGGAGAGGCTCTGGTGAGCGGACTGATTGGTTCCGGATCTTCCAAACCCAAAAACATTATCTGCACTGATGTCAGGCAGCATAAACTCAATGATATCAAATCCAAATACAAAGTTCGCACCACCACCAGCAATTTGAAGGCGGTGGCCGAAGCGGACATTATTATCTATGCCGTCAAACCGCAGATCATGGCTGCGACATTGACTGAAACAGCCGCCAAACTCGATATGTCCAAGCTCGTTATCTCGATTGCCGCCGGTGTGCCTCTGGCGGCCATGGAATCCTGTATCAGCAAAGATTTACGTCTCATACGGGTGATGCCCAACATTGCCGCCTTTGTGAAAGAAGCCGCGTCGGCCATTGCGGCAGGCGGACATGCCACTAAAGAGGATATTAGTCTGGCCATGGAAATTTTCAACTCCATCGGCAAATGTATTTTTCTGAAAGAGAACTATTTGATGGATGCCATTACCGGGTTAAGCGGCAGTGGACCGGCTTATATATTTTTGATTGTAGATGCGCTTGCTGATGCCGGAGTTAAAATGGGCCTTGCAAGGCAAGATTCGCTTTTTCTGGCGGCTCAAACCGTACTGGGTTCTGCCAAACTGTTAATCGAAACCCAGGAGCATCCCGGCCAGCTCAAAGATAAAGTAACCTCGCCCGGCGGCACGGCCATTTCAGGTTTGGCAACCCTCGAAAGCGGCGGGTTGCGGACCACGCTGATCAATGCCGTCGAGGCAGCCACCAATCGTTCCAAAGAGCTGGGCGACATAATGATCAAGAATTTTTCTGAAAATAACGGCAAGTTGAAAAAACCTGCTTAGTCAACTGCCCTCCGCCTGGTGGGTAGCTTAGATAAACCCTGAGATTTGGTACTTGGGATTTTATTGTCTCATAAAACCTTCTGATTCAATTGGTATAGGAGTTACTTTGACGTTACCCTGTGGAGCACAATTGATATTTGCAAATCATTCGAATGAGTGCTAAAATTAAAGATTACACTTTCCCAAATAGCGTTCGAGCGACGGGAGAACCACTGTATGAAAGTATCAAATATTGTAATTATTGCTTTGCTGTCACTCGGTTTATCCACCGGACTTTTGCCGGGAACCGCATTTTCAAATGATATTCAATGGCAGTCGTTTTCAGGCGGTATGGCTCGCGGTAAATCTGAAAATAAAAAGGTCTTTTTGCATTTTTATGCCGAGTGGTGCGCCTCATGCAAGGTTATGGAGGAAAAAACCTTCAAGGATGCCGGCGTGATTGCTGATTTGAATACCAATTTTATTCCCATCAAAGTGGATGTCGACAGGGAAAGTCAAACATCGGCCCTGTTCAGGGTCAAATTGCTTCCGGACACCTGGTTCATAGCTGAAGATAATGAGATTATCGGTCATCGCCCGGGATATATTTCACCGCAACAATTAAAAGTCATTTTGAAAATGCTTATGGATGAGAATGCTGAACAGTAACAAGCCGGGTTCAGGGTTCAGAGGTTCAAGGTTCAGCGCCGCCGCCGGCCTGAAAAGCGGCCAGTCAAATCGAAGAAGAAACTAATGAACACCCGCCTGCCATGCATAGTGCGATGGGTTGGTGTAAACATGGATATATAAATCAAATGGTTAAATTGGCCTCACACCGGTTTCAAGGCATTGCGGGCAGGTCCAACATCGAACAGACTGAACATCGAACGTCCAACGTCGAACATCGAATAATGATGTCGCTCC
>JAIVWA010000137.1:0-8985 GCA_049190255.1 Gammaproteobacteria bacterium
TCAGGACCGTGAGCCTGTCGAACGGCTTGTCGAACCATTTGATATTTGGGATTTGTTATTTGGAATTTCCAGTGAGCGAGCAGCTTAATTTACTCCAGCCAATTGCCTGCTTAAATGATTTGACCCTGTCAGCTGGCTTCAGTGTTTTGCTTTAGCGGCAGGGTGACCATAAAGACACTGCCGCTGCCCGGTGTACTTTCCACATCGATGAACCCGCCCAGGGAATCCACGAGCCCCTTGACAATGGGCAATCCCAGTCCCGTTCCGGTGATCAGCCTGGTATTGTCATCTTTAACCCGGTAAAACCTTTCAAATATTTTGTCCAGGTACTGGGGTTCGATCCCGAAACCGTTGTCGATCACACTCACCCGTATGCTTATTCCCACGCCCTCCATCTTGACTCTGATTTCTCCGCCGTCCGGGGTGTAATTCAGGGCATTGGTGATCAGATTGCCATAGATGCTCTCCAGCACCAGCGGATCAGCTGTAAGCGCAGGAAGCGGGTTTTCAGGAAGATCCAGAATAAGGGACTGGTTTTTGCCGGCCGCTTTGCTTGCAATAAAATCGACAATACTTTTTAATAACTCATCAACCTGCACCTCTTTGGGTTGCTGCATATCCATGCCCGACTCGATGCGCGACAGGTCGAGCAAATCCCCGATCAGTGAAATCAACCCGTGGGTTTTTTCTTTGGCGCGCATGAGCATGTGCGGGTCAACCCCGGAGGATTCTTCCACCATGTCGCCCAGCACGTGCGCCAACTGTTCATGAATGGTGGAAAGGGGCGAACGAAGTTCGTGGGAGACTTTGGCCACAAATTCAGACTTCATGCGATCGATTATCTTTATATTGGTGATGTCCACCAAGGTTACCACCGCCCCCAGACACTGATTGCGCTCCCCCAGGACCGGTCGGCTCCGGGCCTGGAAAAATTTTTCACCGGATACTGCAAGTTCATAAGTGGGGATATCCTCATAGTCTATGTGCCGGCCCAGGAAAATTTCCCTGATAAGATTGCAAAGCTCAGGATCTTTGATGTATTCTTCAACCTGTTTGCCCGCCGCGGTATCGGGTGCCAATCCGAGGTGCTGCAAAAAAGCCGGATTCATCAGGACCAACTGACCATCGGTATTGACCACCCCCACACCGTTGGGCAGGGATTCGAGAATGGTGTGAATACGGCTTTTTTCCGTATGAAGGTCGGCCAGGGTCCGGTTGCGCTCAAGCTCCATATTGCGTGCATCCCGGGTGAGCCTCAATTTATCCGCGGCCCGATTGACAACGATACGCAGTTGCTCGGGTTCAAAGGGTTTGGCAATAAAATCATAGGCGCCCTGTTTCATCGCCTCAATGGCGGTTTCAACCGTGGCAAAGCCGGTGATCACGATGACCAGTATGGGTTCATCCAACTCCCGGATCCGCGCTAAGACCTCCATCCCGTCCATTCCCGGCATCTTCAGGTCCAGCAATACAATGGGAATGATTTGTTCGGCCAGAATATCCAGGGCCTCAGCACCCGTGGATGCTTGCAAGACTTGAAATCCGCGGCGGGTGAGGATGCGTTCGGATCCGTCCCGAATATTTTTTTCATCATCGACAACCAGTACCTGAATGCTATCGTCAGTTTTCGGCACCTTGCTCTCCTTCACTGTCTCCGGTAGCGACGGGAAGCGTGATGTAAAATACAGCGCCGCCGTCGGGTTTGTTTCGTGCGGTAATACGGCCTCCATGGTTTTCAACGATTCCGTACGCAAGGCTAAGTCCTAAACCGGTCCCCTTGCCTTCTTCTTTGGTGGTGTAAAAGGGCTCAAAAATATAAGGAATCACGTCCTTGGAAATCCCCGGACCGCTATCTGATATTTCGATGCCGACCTGGTTCTTGCCCGATTCCAGGCAGGTCTTTAGGGTCAGATGACCCCGGCCCTCCATGGCCTGGGCGGCATTGAGAATGATGTTCATAAACAGATGGTTGAGCTGCTGGATATCGGCCTGGACCGGCGGCAGGAAATCCTCAAATTTCTTTTCGATCTCGATATTTTGAAACAGGCTCTGATTTTCCAGCAAAAACAGGGTCCGTGAAATCGCCTGGTTGACGTCATGGGGCTGCATGAGGTGACGGGTTTGGCGCGTGAATTCCAGCAATTCTTTGACCGTATCCCGGCACCTTTGAGCATCTTTGAGAATCCGGCCTAAATCCTGTCGCACCTCCTCTTCCAACTCGTATTCTTCCAGCACCAGTTTGGCATACAGGGTGATGCCGCCCAGGGGATTGTTTATCTGGTGGGCCACTCCGGCAGCCAGTTTCCCTAAAGAAGCCATCTTTTCGGCCTGCAGAAGCTGAAGTTGGGTTTTTTCCAGCACCGCGTTGATCCTGAGCCGGTCGCGCAAATCGTGAAAAAAACCGATGCTGGCAACTTCACGACCGTCCTCATAGACAATAGAGGCATACAGGCTGATGGGAATGTGTTCACCGTTTTTTGCCAACCCTTCGGTGTGGTAGGTTTTCAGTTTTCCTTTGCCGCCATATTCCTCGCTGCGCAGTTTCCGCATGACCTCCCGGGCGTTGTCATCGGGGTACACATCCCGGATGTTGAGACCATTTAAGGCTTCCTCCACGCTGTAACCAAAAACTTCAGCTGCTGAATCGTTGAAAATGATAATTTTGCCGGTTGTATCCGCAGCAATCACACAGTCCACCGCACTTTTGATCAGATTGTTCAAAAAGGCGTTGGTTCGCCGAAGTTTTTCTTCGAGGGCATCCAGGGCCGGAAAATCAAAATCCAGCATCACAAAAGCGTCGATCTCTTGGCCGGAAAAAATAGGATACGAATATAAACAGGGTATTTTGTTCGGATGAGAGGTCGGACGATAGCCGGGGCTTAACGCCGGTTCGCGCCTGCGGCCAACTACAAGGGTGGGACAATCATCGCAGGGCAATTTGCGATCGTATAGAACCTTATAACATTTACGGCCGACAACCTCTGATTCGATTGCATTGTCGGCCAGGCCCCTGACGGCCAGTATTTTAAATTGCGGTGAAACCACAAGCATTCTGCGATTGAAGGCGTCAACCGCCCGCAGGATAATTTCTTTTTGGTCATGTGTGTTCATGGTCGAGTCCTTGAACGATATTTGAAATCATCATCATGGAAAATGCGTTTGACTTGAAAAAATATGCTACACGGAAAAAAAATGCAAGTATTTTCCCATTATATCAACCATTCATCAATCCATTACTCCATCACTCCAATACTCCAGTACTCCAGGTACTATTTAACCACCTCCTTTGATAAAGAGCGGATGACTGCCGTTTACCAACGGCGGTGATTTACACCCATGACCCGTGCGGCCATAGAAAACCTTCTTGAAACCGGTCAAGCCCCGTGGTAACGTGGAACCTGGCTTCAGACAACCTGATTTTCACAAAGGATTAACGCATGACCGAAAATACGCCGACCATTACAAACATCGCTCTGGTGGGGGGTGGGGAACTGTGCAAGGAAATTCTCGAAAAAACCACCTCGGTGTATGAGCAGGAAGGGGTCTACGCCCCTATTCTGGCGGTCGCCGATCCCGATCCCGACAGTCCGGGAATCAAACTGGCTGATGAACTCGGGCTGCTGACCTTCAGGAATTGCCGCCAGCTTTACGACCGGCGCTACAGCATCCACTTAATCATCATGTTGACGCCCGAGCCGGAAATTTTTGATGAGGTCCTGCGCACGCGCCCTCCCCGCATCCGCCTGCTCTCCTACAATGTCTTTAAAATCTTCTGGAAGGCCATCGGCCTGGAAGAACGCAAATTGCGTGAACGCACCGAAGAAATGGAAACGATTTTAAACGGCATTCAGGATTTTATCCTGGTGATCACACCGGACATGGAAATTATTGAGTGCAATGAAGCATTTCTGACCAAGATGCATTACACACGCGAAGATGTCATCGGCAAAAAATGTTACGGCGTGTACCACAAAATTGATCATCCCTGCGAGGGCGGGCTAATCGACTGCCCTCTGAAAGAAGTTGTTCGCAACAAGCGACAGATTCGAAAAATCCAAACGCGGCTGATGGCCGACGGCGAAAAGCGATATTATGAGGTCAACATTTACCCCATCTGGGAAAAAGACGGAAAAATCCAGAAATTTATTCACATCAGCCGCGATATTACCCAGCACAGGAAAGAAGAAGAGGAAATCACCCACCGTCTTGAACAGATGGTTGAAGACCGCACCCGCCAGGTAAAAGAAACCCACGAAAAACTGCTGCACCAGGATAAGATGTCGTCACTGGGCAAATTATCGGCATCGGTGGTGCATGAGATCAACAATCCCATTGCCGGAATTTTAAATCTCATTTTGCTGATGCAGCGTATCGTTGAAGAAGATACCCTCGGCCAAAACGAAGTGGACCAGTTCCAGAAATATTTGCGTCTCATGGAGACCGAAACCCGGCGAACCAGTCGCATTGTTTCCAATCTGCTGGCATTCTCCCGCCAGTCCAAGATGGAGCCCAAGCAGGTGAACCTCAACCGCCTGATCGAGCAAACTATATTTATAAACTCCAATCTCCTCAAAATAGACGGTGTCAAAGTGGTCACGAACCTGGATCCGGACCTTCCGGACCTAATGGGTTCAGAAGACCAGCTTCAGCAGGTCTTTATGAATCTGGTGTCCAATGCAACCGAGGCTATGGAAGCTGCCGGTGGCGGTAACTTAACCATTGAAACCAGCCATATTTTGAAGGAAGACAACCTGCAGATCAACTTTAAAGACACCGGCTCCGGTATCCCCCCAGAAAATATTTCGAAACTGTTCGAACCGTTTTTCACCACCAAGAAAAAAGGCAAAGGTGTGGGTCTGGGACTTTCGGTGGCCTACGGCATTGTCCGGGAGCACGGCGGCTCCATTAAGGTAACGTCAGACTTAGGAAAAAGCACCACATTTCAAGTTAAACTGCCATTGAAATCAGCATCCACCCGGCATGTCAAATAGGTTTCAGGTGTCAGGTGTCAGGTTTCAGGGATGATGAAGCGACAATTGGGAGAATTCGTAATAAAGGCTTGAGTCGCATTCAGTGTGTACCAAAGGAGAGAATCCACTGCTTGTATACGCGAAACAAAGGAATAGATTATCCCGTGTTCAGGCACCGAATTTCAAGTTTTAAACCTGACACCTGACACCCGACACCTGAAACCTACAAAACCAAGCTCAATAACTATATCTAAATTGACCGAAAGATGAGTCATGAAACTAGTATTTTTCAATATGCCAGCAGGAGGTTTTGATGAGCAGCGCTAAAATCCTGATCGTCGATGATGAATTGATTATGCGGGAGTCCCTTGCCGGTTGGCTGCAAAGGGACGGACATACCATACAGACCGCGCCCAGCGGAGAAGAGGCCCTGGAGAAGTTAAAAGAGACGCACTTCGACATCATGCTGGTGGACATCAAGATGGAAGGTATCAGCGGCCTGGAGGTCCTGCAGCAAGTAAAAGAAAGTGATCCCGATGTGGCCGTGGTCATGATCACCGCTTACGGATCCATTCCCACGGCAATTGAAGCGATGAAAAATGGCGCCTACGATTACATGCTCAAGCCCTTTGATCCCAATGAGCTGGGGGTTCTGATCGAAAAAATCATCCGCTACCAGGAACAGGAACGTGAAATGCTCTTTTTAAGGGAGGAACATAAGGAACGCACCCGGTTTGAGAGCATGATCGGCCAGTCCCAACCCATGCAGGACATTTTTAACCTTATCTGTGATGTCGCCCCCATGGACTCCACCGTATTGATTACCGGAGAAACCGGCACCGGAAAAGGATTGGCTGCCAAAGCCATTCACACCAACAGCCCCCGCTGCAATGGTCCCTTTGTAACCGTTAATTGCGGTGCCATTCCCGAGCATCTCATGGAAACCGAATTGTTCGGTCACCAGAAAGGGGCCTTTACCGATGCCAAAGAAACCAAAAAAGGACGCCTGGAACTGGCCCACGGTGGTACGATTTTTTTAGACGAGGTGGGAGAAATCAGCAGGCGGATGCAAATTGATCTGTTGCGGGTGATTGAAGACCGTGTGTTTTACCGGGTGGGCGGCACCCAACCGATGGAGGTTGATTTTCGGGTGATCGCCGCAACCAATCGAAATCTGGAAAAAGCGATCAAAGACGGCAGTTTTCGCGAAGATCTTTTTTACCGTCTCAATGTGGTTTCCATGGAAATGCCGCCCCTCAATCAACGCAAAGAGGACATCCCGCTGCTGGCCGATCATTTCCTGCAACGCTTTATCCGGGAGACCAATAAAGCCATCGACAAAATTAATCGCGAAGCCATGGATGAGTTGATGCTCCATGACTGGCCGGGTAATGTGCGTGAACTTGAAAATGCCATTGAAAGAGCTGTGGTGGTCGGTAAAGAACGTCAGATAATGCCCGAGGACTTACCCATTTTATGCCATGACCCCCTTCTGACCCCCAGAAACAATAGCTTGAAAGAAGTTGAAAAGGCGCACATTCGCCAGATACTGGCGGATTACGACTGGAATATAGCCCGCAGTGCTAAAACCCTGGGTATTGACCGCTCTACCCTTTACAGCAAAATTAAGAAATACGAGATTGGAAAGAATTAGCCGTATATGAACATCCTGATTTCTCCAGTCGGAGAATTAAGTGCCGAGATGATTGAAGCAGTGGCCGCCGAAATCGAGCGCGCATTCGGTTTCTCTACCGAAACCGGATCGGTCCTGGAAGACCTTGCCTTTGCCCTGGATCAAAATCGGCACCAGTATCACTCAACCTTGATTCTGGATCAACTGGCTGCCAAAATCCCCCAACACTGCATCCGGGTACTGGCCATCGCCCAGGTGGATTTATTTATTCCTATTTTAACCCATGTTTACGGTGAAGCCCAGTTGGGCGGATCCGCCTGCATCATCTCCACCTTTCGGCTCAACGAGGGCGGCTCGGGCATGAATATCCCCCCGAGATACATTGAGCGCATTGTCAAAGAGGCCATCCACGAACTGGGGCACACCTTCAACCTGCGCCATTGCCCGGAGCATACCTGTATCATGCATTACTGCCGCACTGAAGAAGATGTCGACCGCAAATCCGATGAGCTTTGCCGCTATTGTAAGATCATGGTGGGAGACGAAATCAAGCGGCTAAAGACATAAGGTAGACAGCTATCGTCTTAAGAACCGGTCAAAAAAGGAACCCTAAATTTCTAAAGATAATCTATCATTTTTTGGAGCGTATCTACAGAATGGATGTATAGCCGCAATCGAATCCAGCAAAGGATAGGTTTTATTTATAGATTGCTTCTGACAATATTCATACATGAAAGTTTTCGCTGCATTTAAGCGATTTCAAGACGAAGTTCTTTGCCAAGAGCATTAGCAAATCTTTCCAAAGTGGAGAGTTTTATATCTTCAGCGTGATTTTCAATTCTGGAAATAGCGGATTTTTTCGTATTCAATTTTGCAGCAAGTTGCTCTTGTGTTAAACCGGCTTCTTCACGTGCTTGCTTTAGAATGGCTCCGATCTTAAACTGTTCGTATCCCGAATCAAAGTCCTCTGCAAACTTTGGATCGCGGGATTTTCTTTTCTTTATATATTTTTGAAGATCACTTGGTTTCCGACCTGACACTGTCTCGTAGAATAGTATTTTCCGCATTAGAGCATTATGTTAACATACATGTTAACTTTGTCAAGGTGAAAAGTTGGATTAATCTTAACAGCGAACAACGGAAGGAGAATAACTACTCTTTCCTTAATCAACTCCTTATACAGATCATTGGACATTACATATGGCAATCTCCGCTACTTTTCAAAAGAGCCGGTTGGAGATAGCGTGCCTCGATAGGTCAATTGAAACCATTTCCACAATCCTTTTGTTGAGTCATTTGCAAATTCTTTTTCTAGAATACTTTATCTTTTTTGTGGGTATCAGGATATTTTACGACTGCTCCGGCTTCTTCACCAGACCCAGGGTGGTCATCGAGACCGCCGCCCAGGCCGCATTTGATCCGAGGGTTTTCTGGATTTCCCGGCTGCAGTCGTAGATGCGGGATGTGTAACCATTTTCAATGGGTCTGAGGTCATCGACTATTTGGGCGAGTTGATGTTGAAGCGGCCTGTAATCATCGGCCTGGCTCATTTGTAATTGTATTTTCCTCAAACTGGATACAAGGGCGTTCTTTTTTTCCGCAAATTTATCATCATTGAGGATATTTTCGGTCTGCCGGATATAGTTCATGGATCGGCCAAGGAGGGCATAGGCCTCTTTGGGATCCGCAGCCTTGGTCTCCGGACCTGCTAATACCTTTTTCTTATACAGGGCATTGATGGCTCCGCCCTCCTCCAGCGAGCCATATTCTCTTTCCTTAAAGGGCTCTCTGCCCAGACAGGAGATGGCACTCATCCACTTTTCCAGCTCAGCCTGCAGGATCATCATCTCCTGGTAGGCCGGCTCAGCCTCGATATTTTCCTTGTAATGTTTCAATAATTCATAAGCCAGAAAACCAATACCAACCACAGCACCTGCCCGGCCAATAAATTTCCCACTGATTCCGACTCTTCTGATCGTCTTCTCACCCAAACCCCTGGCGATGTTCTCCCCGACAGTTTTTCAGCTTGCAAAATTGGGGGAAATCCCATAGAAATTTTCAGACATAGATTATTCATATAAAAGGGACGGCGCGAAGCGACACCACAGTTCTTGTCCGCCACGCTCTTTGGCGGATTAGGCGTTTTTGGCATTTACTAATGCGAGCGAAAATAAGTAGACATTGAGTTGAGCAATATTTTCAGCAGTTGCGCGCTCCAGGCGGATCTACGACATTTTGTGGCTCCGCCGGCGGATTCGCCACCAAGACACCAAAACACAAAGATAAATTTTAGCAAACAGTTTTGCTTTGTGTCTTTGCGCCTTTGTGGCCATTTTTCCGGTTTATCCGGGTGAGGTGAATCACATGAAAATACCCGAAGGC
>JAIVWA010000137.1:8993-9483 GCA_049190255.1 Gammaproteobacteria bacterium
TCCAGTATGAAACACTCATATGACCTCCAGGTAGTGTCTCTCTCCCTTCAATCAACTGTGAAGGATAATTAGGTAATGTTGCAACTTAAATTGAGAAAATTCCAAGCTCCAATTACCAAATAACAAATCGCAGTCCTGGATGTGCCGTTTTTAGGGCGGATTAATTATCCATGAAACCGGCTGTTCCAATCGAATTCCCGCGAGGTTACCTTGTCTTCCATTGTTCGAATTCGCTTTTCCAGATGCCTCCATTTGCGTTTAAATCGCTCGGCCGTGTCATGCCGGGCACGGTTATATCGGCCATAGGAATTTTCTTTTGATCCGCTGCTGCCAGGTACGCCCGGCTCTGATTTCATCAGCAAAGCGGCCAGTATATACAGTCCGATAATCGGCCACAGACCGGTAAAGATAAACACGGCGATCATGATGGCCCGGCTCCAAAAAACGGAAAAATTAAAATAATCGGCAATTCCCCGGCATACGCCTAATA
>JAIVWA010000138.1:0-9460 GCA_049190255.1 Gammaproteobacteria bacterium
AGGCGATGTTGACGCTGATCCGGGCGGAGTAATTAATCCGCCGGACCTAGAACCATAAAACAATTTTCAGTTTTGAAAGAAATATTTATCACCCTGAATATGCTATTTTTCAGGGCGGATTAATTAGGAATGACAATCGGATATCCATTGTAGTAATGAATGTCCGCGGTGATGCCATAAACCTGGTTGATAATTTCAGCACTAACCTTTTGCGGTGATACGACCGCATGTATGCTGCCGTCTTTTAAAAATAGGCATTTATCGGAAAAACGCAGGGCTGTGGAAAGATCGTGAAGCGTCATTACGGCGCAAACTGCATGCTCTTTAACTATCCGGCGAATTAGCTTAAGGATTTCCAGCTGGTTTTTTAGATCCAGACTGCTGGTGGGTTCATCCAATAGCAGCAAATTCGGTTCCTGGACCAGAGCGCGGCCCAGCGCTACTTTTTGCAGTTCACCGCCGCTCATTTGATCGATGCTGCGCATGGCCAGTTTTTCCATGTTAAGACTTTTGATAGCGCCGTCTACGATGCGCAAATCCTGGTCTGAAACACGATAACGGATATGTGGCCGGCGGCCCATGAGAATAGCATCAAAGGCGGTTATTCGTCCAGCTGTTTGATGCTGAGCGACATACCCGATGCGCCTGGCGATAGCCATGGCATTCAACTTGAGAACATTTCGATTATCGACCATCACCGCACCGGCAGATGGTCTCAATATGGCATTCATACAACGTAACAGGGTGGTCTTGCCCGCACCATTGGGACCGAGAATCGCCAGAATCTCTCCTTTATCAATGCTAAAGGAAAGATGATTCAAAACCGGGTGTCCATTATAACTGAATTGGATTCCATTGACATCAAGAATCATCGTCTGTGCCCCTTTATGATCAGGAATATAAAAACCGGTGCCCCCATGAAGGCCGTAATGATTGACACCGGCAGCAGGTGAGGCGACAACACCAACCTGGCGGCCGTGTCCGAGACCAGCAGCAAAACGGCGCCCACAAGGGCTGTTGCCGGAAGCAGAAACCGATTGTCGCCACCGATCAGGCGGCGCACCATATGTGGGCACACCAATCCCACAAATCCGATAATACCCAGGAAAGACACGATCACCGCGGTCACCAGAGACGCCGCCAGCATGCCCAGAAGACGCACGCGTTCCACCCTTACGCCCAGTCCTTTGGCGGTTTCATCACCGGCATCCATGGCGTTGTAGTTCCATGCGTTTAATAGAAAATAAAGGGTCGCCGCGAGGGTCACGGTTGCCAATACGGCCAACTCCTTCCAACTCGCCCGGGCGATATCACCAAAGGTCCAAAAAACCATGGCCGCCAACTGATTGTCATCGGCGAAAAATTGCAGGAACATGGTCCCGGCTGTAAACAGGGCCCCCAAAGCCACACCCGCCAAAATCATGGATTCCGGTGAAGCCCCGCGCATCCTGGCTATGGCAACAATGAAGAAGGATGCCAGCAGGCAACATAAAAATGCCATAGCGGTGGTAATATAGGGGTGGGAAATGGTAACCGCGCCCACATGAGAACTGGCCATGGTCCCGCTATCCAAAATCATCACGGCAAAAGCTGCGCCGAAGGCCGCCGCGTGGGAAATGCCCAGGGTAAAAGGAGAACCCAGCGGATTGCGCAGGATGGACTGCATGACTGCTCCGGCAATCGCAAGTCCGCTGCCCGCTACCACGGCAGCCAACACTTGAGGCAAACGTATCTGCCGGACAATAATGCTGAACCGATTGGATTCGGCGGTTCCGGCAAGCGCCCGGGCAACTTCGAGCATTGGAATATTCGCGGCCCCTTTAGAGAGGCTGTAAATAATCAGAAAACCCAGCATCAGCAAAGCAAGAATTATAAAAACGGTTTTGTGACCGATATAACGCGAATATTCGGTATTTAAAGAACCTTCGGCAAAGTGCATGGCAATATTCTCTAGTTTAATGGAATCGGCTGAAAAACAAAATTTCCGAAAGCGGCATTCATAGCGGCAAAAACCGGCTGTCCGACAAGAAACACATATATTTCGTCTGCCCTGGCAGCCGGCTCGATATCTGTAAACTGCCCGGGATATAAAAGTTTACCGATAAAATAAGCATTTGCCAGGATGGAGCCAAAATTTTGGGTGTACCAGTTGTATGGCAGGACACCAAATACATTTCCGTTTTGGACAGCTGTCAGGCTTTGGTAAGCCGGATCGGTTTTAAGTTCAAACAGCCCACCGGCCCTATCACCCATCTGAAGGGTGGCAAGATCCAGAAAAAGAAAATCAGGGTCCCAGGCCACAATCTTTTCTTTGGCAATATTGCTGTGGCGCAGGGCTTCACCGGCCGATGATGCCTCGTAGGCCAGATTGCGGGCCTTTATAAATGCGAATGGAGGATAGGCCGGTTCCGTGGATTGAAAGCCGTGAGGACCGCGAAAAGCAATTCCACCCATAAAACAGCCCGGGCGTTTATCAGCCGAAATCCCGGCCACGCGATTTCCGAGATCGGCAATCATACGATCGAAAAAGAAAATCACAGCCTCGGCCCGCTTCTCTTTTCCGATCACCTTGGCCATGATTCGCAGTGATTGATAAAAAGCAGGTCGATTTTTTCCAAGATCACCGTAATTCAATATAATAACCGGTATGCCGGTTTTCCGGGAAAGCTCCACCGGATCGTGGCCCATGGAGGGATAGGTTTTAAAAATCACCTGGGGCAGCGGATCAAGCGTTAGGATGCGTTCCGGATGATCATGTCCGCGAAACTCGCCGAAAATGGGGTAATCCCTGAACTGGGGATTGGCCAACGCATAGGGGCGGGCGTCAAATTGGGGGCGTTGTTTTTCCATATCATCCACGGCTACGATTTTATCCTGGGCCGCAAGATAGGTTAAAAGACGCAGCGCACCGGGACCCGAACAAATCACATACTCAATGGTTGGCGGTATTTCCACCTGTCTGCCGGCAGCATCAGCTATGATACGATTTGAAGCCAGCGCTGATGACAGTATAAAAAAATACGGCAATATACCGATCATCGCCATCCACCTGAAAAAGCGGTATCTGTCCATTGGCACCCTCCTTTTAACAAAAAAAGCCACGAAATCTTTACTCCTTTACCCGGAGCAATTGACCTTCGTGGCTTAATTAATATGCGAATTGGTTTTGGTGCTAACCTGCCTGCAGGCAGGAATTATGTTTTTATTTATAGCGATTAACAGCGTGACCTGTCAAGTCGAAATTGGCGCTTGTGATATTTTATCTTTGGGTCCACTTTGCCGGCTAGTGTTGTTTCCCATTTAAGGATTCAGCATATCCTCTATCATTTTTTAATATTTCTGAAATTATCCCTTCCGCAAAACCTCTTGCGTGCAGAAACCGATAAATTTTATCCCGCCGCTTGACAGGGTCTTTTTCTCTTTTAAATCGTTTGATGTTCTTTTTTACAAGGCGATCGGCGCCCTCCCTTTCATCCTTCTCGGAAACGCTTTCATTCAGAATACCCTGTATGCGGGTACCTTTTAGGCCTTTCTTATTTAGTTCAAGCCGAATGCGCTTTTTCCCGTACCCTTTGCGTTTCAGCTGCCGGATATACACCTGAGCCGTTCGTTCGTCATTGATATAATCGAATCGTTCGCAGGATGAGATGGCAGCGTCAATAACTTCTCTGCTGAAACCGCGCTGTTTTAATTTCTGAACAAGCTCATATTTGGAGTGATCCCTCGGGGTAAGAATGCGAAGCGCGGTATTGAGCGCTTTCTTCTGGGAGGGTTCTAATAGGGTATCAGGTTTGTCGCCGGTCACTGGATATCAATGGTTTAAGGTTAAGGGTATAAGGTTTAAGGTAAGATTTGGATTTATAAATATCATTTGAGTTTTCCGTAGACGGCTACAGCTTGACTTCGGCTGAGCTCAGTCGATGCCCGCCCTTGGACGCCCCTGCATGGGCGGATCACACATCTGATTTTATAATTTAAGGTGTGCGTCTTGAGGCTGGGGCAGCCTCGACTTTCGCTCACTTAGGCGCTTAGCGCCTTGTTTCTGACAACATGTTGTCAGAAACTGAAGGTTTCAGGTGTCAGGTGTCAGGTTTTCCACCGGAGGCATTGCGGGCAGGTCGAATGTCGAAGGAAGGATCTAAAAAGAGAACCGCAGAACCGAAGAATATCGAATGTCGAATGTCGAAGGAAGGTATTCTGTCTATTTTATAAAAAAGACTGAGCGAGCCTACTCCGCCAAGGTGGCTATGAAGGCCAGGAGCGATTCCTCCCTTCGACATTCTGCGGTTCGACCTGCCCGCAATGCCTTGAAACCGGTCCGAGGCGAATTGAATAATTTAATTCATCACACAATACTTACGCTAACCCAACGCACACTGCATGGCAGGCGGGCATTCTACGGTTCTCTTTTTTCCGTGGTTCTACGGTCTTAAGATCACGTCTTCAGCGTGGTTTTTTTAGACGATGAACTGCTATCATCGTGATATCATCAAACTGGGGGGCATCACCGATGTGTTTGAATATCTCTATTTTAATCTGCTCGATGAGTTGAGACGCTGATACGGCAGGTTTTTCCAGAAGAGATAAAAACCGTTTTTTAGAAAACAATTTGTTTTCAGGCGACATTGCTTCCGTCACACCATCCGTATACCCGATTAAAAAGTCATCGGGTTCCATTTGAACCTGCTGCACGCTATATTCCATCTCGGTCATCATGCCGACCACCGGTCCGGTTGCTTTCAGTCGCTCTTTTATCCCGGATTGATTGAAGAGGATAAGGGCTTCATGTCCGCCGTTAACATAGGTCAGCTTCCCGCTCTGCGGATCCAAAACACCGAAAAAAAGAGTTGCAAACATTCCCTCCTCACCGTGCTCCTGGGCGATATAGTCATTGGTAAGCGATACCGCGTGCAATGCTTGATACAGCTCATCTCCGGACGAATCGGAACTGTGATTGTCGGTTCCGGGAACCGAAACCCCCTGCAAATTGATCTGGCCTGAAAACACACGGATTAAACTTCGAAACAGGGCCATAAATAAGGCAGATCCAACACCTTTGTCGCAGACATCGGCGATTACCAACCCAACCAGATCACCGGGCAGTAAAAACGCGTCATAAAAATCGCCGGAAACCTGCCGGGCAGGATGGAAGTAGAAGGCGATTTCCCAGCCCGGGAGCTGCGGGATCTGGGCGGGCAGAAAATCCCGTTGTATTTTTCTGCCTTTTTCCATTTCCGCATGGAGGGCCTTGGAATAGGTTTCGATTTTATGCTTGGCCTGTTCCAGAGACCGGTAGGAATCATCCAGCTTGGAATAAAGCCTGGCGTTTTCGAGGGCACTGCCAATTTGACCGGCGGTCAGCAGCATTAAATCGGCTGTTTCCTGATTAAACTGGCCCGGCTTGTCATGCAGCAGGGTGATTATGCCCAACAAATTGTCAGCGCGGAGAACAGGCACGGCCAGTGCCGATCCGACCGTGTAAGGTTGATTCGGAAGGTTCACCCAGCGTTCATCATCACGGGTGTCTTCGATCAGGCCGACCTTGCGATTTCGTCTGACCCAACCCGCGAGCCCTTCGTCAAACACCTGGCCGATGATTTTGGAACGTTGTTCCGGTGTGGTGTCGGCCCGGGTTAAAATACTGTCAGTAACAGCACCTTTTTTATCCACCAGGAACAGACTGCCTTTGTCCGCTCCGGTTAGTTCAGCGGAAACTTCCAGGGTTTTTTGCAACAGTCGCGTCAACACATGCTCTTTGGCGGAAGATCTCGCAAAACTCACAAAGTTATCAAGCAACCTGCTTTGAACTTGAAGGGCCGACTTTTCGCTTTTCAGCCTGTTTAGTTCCTGTTCTAATTTATCCGGTTTCTTCAATTTAACCTCTCAACTGCAAATTCAGCATGTGGAAATTTCCGTTTCTAAAATTTCGGACTATCCAAAAGCTTAAAAATTTTCATTAAAAAAGCGGCAATCACCATAACGCCAGCGAAGGCCATTAGGGTCAGCGCAAGATTCCAGTTCCACCAGATCGGGGCGTTGACGAGTACCAGGAGTCCGGCAAGCGGAACCAGCATGATCACATTCATCAGCGCCACTTCAACTATCGCCGGCGTTTTGAAGTCGGGATCAACAATTCTAAGCAGTAACAGCCCGCAGGAAACCGTGCCGGTGACGGTGCCGAAAATAACCACGGTTCGCTCTAAATTATAGGACCAAAGCCGTTTCCCGAGGAAAAGCATCACGGCCGTTGTTACAACACCGCAGGTCAGCGAAATTACTGAAATCGGTAAAATATAGGTCCACACAATGGCCAGCTTTATGGCCATTATGGTGGCCACAATTAAAAAATCGATCGACCAACCGGTAATTCTCCGCTGAACTCCCGGGTCAATTAGGTAATCCACGCCGACTCTACCCATCAACCACCTGATGATAAATGCGATGATTAAACCAAAAAAGAAAAAGAAACCCCACAGCATCGATGCCACATCCGGGGCAAAAAAGCTGCCTAAAAGTCTTACAAAAGCATAGGTTAAGACATATGCCAGCCCGACCATGGCCGTTTGAAAGGCGAGGGAATCGATATTGGCCGAATGAAGCGTTTGTTCCCCGGCCGGGCTTTTGACCTGGCTTTTTGACAAAACCCCGGTCAAAAAATCCCGGGGTAATTTTTTAGGAGCATTAACTGCAAGACCTCGCCTGATCCCCCAGTTAGCAAGGGGAACGCCGATAATAAAAGCAAAAAAGTAACCGATGGCGGCAAAGGTCAAGCCTATTGTTGCCGCGTGTTCGAAGCCCAGGCCTTCCCAAACCTTTCCAAAGGCCAGCGCCTGGCCCGGTCCTTCTTCAAAGCCCAGCGGAGCAAAAAATCCAAAGGTTGGAAACAATTTAAATCCCAAAACACCGAATACAATCACACAAAGGCCACCAATAATGGCTTGCAGATTAAAAACGATCGTTTGGGAAAGCGCCATCCACAGAGGCCCTTTAATAAATCCCTTTTTTTTAATTGAATTGTCTGATTGATTTGAGCTGTTTGTCAATCCAACGGAAATAAATGAAATGTTGAAGAAATGATAGGCAAATGTTTCCAGGTCGGTTACGGATATTTTTATAATACCGCCATTTATAATTATCAAGCCCAGCAGACCGCCGATCAGACAACTCGGGATGAGAAAGCGTTGAAAAACAGAAATTTTAGCTCTCAGAAGCACGCCGATCAAGAGCATGATTGCCAAACTGCCAAATAGCAACATCGAATCAAATGGGAACGGAATCTGCATATTCGCCCTCAGGAGAAATATCGTTTGACTACGGTTGCTCGAAAAAGGTATAAACACCCAACAAGGAATGACAAATGGTCCGCCTGCGGCGGAACGAATTTCGAATGATGGAATCGCTTCAGGCTTCGCCTTCGGCTACGACCCGACAGGTCGCTCTGTCTTTTTTTGAAACCACTTCTAAGGGTCTAAAGCCTGACAGCACCTTACATGAGATTGCGGGATAAGACAACTCTTTCTCCTCCGGTATCTTAATTGCCGAGCGTATTTCTGAATTCATCTTCTTGTCGAAAAGTTATCAATTATGGTAAGAAACCTTCGAAAAAGAGGGGAGGGGATGCAAGATGTTTGAACGAATTCTTGTCGCATTAAAATTCGGCCCTGCCAGCATGTTTGCACTCAATAAGAGTTTGGAGATCGCTCGGAAAAACGACGCCGAACTTCACATCTTCCATGCACTGGATTATTTATTGCAGGATCATGACGAAAAAGATCCTAAACTTATAGCGGCTAAGAAAGAAAAGCAACAGCGCTATAAAACTGAAGTTGAACCCTTGGTAGGAGACCTGAAAAACGTAACGTTCAAGTGCCTGCCGGCAGATCCCGCACTGGAAGTTTGCAAAATGGCTCGAACAATTGAGGCTGATCTCATTGTTTTGGGATGTCATCAACTTCCGGAGAAAATGTGTATGGGCCGGATCGATTACGTGGGCATGACCATTCTTGAAAAATCACCCTGTCCGGTGATGCTCGTGCCGCTGTGCGAATAAAGGAGGGAGTGGAATTCGGAAGTTGGAATGCGGAATGCGGAATGTGGAAAACAGAAAAAAGGGCACAACACTAGTCGTTATTACCGTACTTCTGTCTTAGCTTCTTTCCAAGGGCCGCATATTTTGGATCTGCGGCGATATCACGCATATTCACCAGGGAACTGAATACGGTCTTTTTGCAACCCGCATCCGACAGGTAGCTTCCAAGATTCCCTCCGGCATTGATCCGTTTTGTAAAGGTTACCATCGTTTGATTGGAATCCAATCGCTCGAGAGTCCATTGAAGTTCTGAATCGGTGATTCGAACGTGATCTTTTCTAATGGGAACCGCAGCATCCTGCCGGGCATGGCCCTGAATTTTTATATTTCCGGATGCAATGTCGATTGTTGTTGCGGCGGCATAGACGACGTCGCGATTCCAGAGCGGCCAGGGCGTTTGGATGACAATATAAAGCAAAAAATTAAGATCGGTTGATGTTTTATCCGGTATCTTCCGGGCCTGGCTGCACTTGTAAAACCAACTGGTAAAAGAGGGAATGTCCGCCAGCACTGCCCCGACCACTTCAACCGGTTGATCAATAGTACTGCTTCCCCTGAATTCAGATTCCGCACGCCCGGCAACTTTGCGGGAATGCATCGTCACCCCCTGATCCTGATTAATAAAGACCCACGGCTCTTCCGCCCCAATGACCGCCCCGTCTATGATTAACAGTGTCCCAACACAAATTAGCAGTTTCACAAATTTTATCATAATGGATAACAGCTATGGGAACAGAAAAGTCCCCTATTTGGTTTCAGGTGTCAGGTCTCAGGCCTATTGTCGCTGATATGGCCGGAACTGGAACGAACCTCAGGACAGCGAAAAGCGAACCGCAGAACCAGGGAAAAGAGAACCGTAGAACCGCAGAACCGCAGAATATCGAATGTCGAAGGGTGGTATCGCTACGCTCTGTCCATTTTTAGTAAATGAAAACCGATTATGAGATCCTTTTCTTTACCTTTTTTGCAGTTCTTGTGCTGGTGACAAATATTGAAATTAGCTCATTGTTCTCTTGAATCAGGGAGTCGAGTTTAGAAACCGGTTTAATCAGTTTGGCTCTCACAATCATTATTAGCCATACTCTAGTTTCTCGCAGCTCTTTGAGGCAAACTTTCATCTTATGGACAAAGTCAGCTCTCGATTCGGCACTTTGGGCTTCCCCATAATTGGGAGCAGGGGAGGTGCCACAACGGATCAATTGCCCGGCAATATGATTGCCTACCCTTGTTTTTGGCAAGGACTCTGCCATCCGAATAATACGAACAGCAAAATCGATTAGTCGGTCTTCAAGATCATAGGTTTTGTCCTCTTTCTCTTCAGTCATTCGTTGTTTCCTTTTAATAAAATAGACCGTTCGACACAAAAGCTCA
>JAIVWA010000139.1:0-9444 GCA_049190255.1 Gammaproteobacteria bacterium
AGCAGGCAGCGAGCACCAAGCAGCGAGCAGCAAGCAGCGAGCAGCCAGCAGCGAGCATCGAGCATCGAGCATCGAGCATCCAGCATCGAGCATCCAGCATCGAGCATCAAGTATCCAGCATCGAGCATCGAGTATCCAGTATCGAGCAACCAGCAACCCCTACTGCTTCAAAAACTGTTTCAGCGAAATATAACACCCCAGCCATCCCACCAGCATGCTGACCAGCAGAATTGTCAACAGAAGTGTCGGGGACAGAAAATGAAATCGAAAAAGTCCCGAAAAAAATTCTTTTTCAATATTGGCCGAAATAAATATAAATGCGATATAGAGTATGACAAGCCCGATAATAGCGCCCAGGGCTCCCTGAATAAGACCTTCGAAATAGAAGGGGATTTTAATAAAATTGTCGGTGGCGCCCACCAGACGCATAATTTCAACTTCTTCGCGTCTTGAATAGATAACGAGACGGATTGTATTGGCAACAATAAAAATGGTAGCCATGAAAAAAAGTGTACCCAAAGCATATCCTGCCAGTCGAAACAGGGAAATGATCTGAGCGAAACGTTCCACCCATCTCTGACCGTATTCTACTTCATCAATCTGAGGCAGGGCTTCAATTTGAGCAGCCAGGGAATCAATTTTTTGCCAGCTTTCAGTGGAGGCTTTCATGCGGATTTCAATACTGTCGGGCAAAGGATTCAGGTTGAGGTTCTCAAAAAGGGATGATTGATGCTCCATCTGGGCTTTTAGTCGGCTAAGGGCCTCTTGTTTTGATATAAATTGTAAAGTGTCGACGTCATTCAGAGATTGGATCGCCCGCTTTAAATCTTTCAGCCCGTCGTTGTTGATTTCCGGTTTAAGATAGGCCATTATGCGCAGGCCTTTTTCCCAGGAGTTTATTATTTCGCTGGTATTGACAAAGAAAAGGATAAAGGCGCTGGCAATTAAAATTGACAGGGAGATGGTGATGATAGTGACCAGATTCAAAAACCTGTTTTTGAAGATATCCTCTATTGCCCGTTTAAAAAATAGCGTTATCATACTGTTTTTCTATAAACCTGGATGCTTCAAGCCGTCCCTGTTCAAGGTGCAGAACATGCCCTCCGGTTTTTCGCATCAGTGCTTTGTCGTGGGTTGCAATAATTACCGTTGCGCCTCGGATTAGCACCCCTCTGAGAAGTTCAAGGATCACTTCGGCAGACTCTTCATCCAGGCTTCCGGTGGGCTCGTCCGCAAGAATTATCTTCGGATCGCCAATAATGGCCCGGGCCACGGCGATGCGCTGTTGTTCGCCACCGGACAGACTGGGCGGAAAAGATTTCAGTCTGTCTTCCATGCCCACCAGGCGCAAGACGCTTTTGACTTTTTTTTGAATCAGGCGATTTTTGGCACCGGCAGCCTCAAGGACCAGGGCCACATTATCGTAAACACTTTTGGTCGGGATCAGCTTGTAATCCTGGAATATGATTCCGAATTTTCGTCTCAATTGGGGGATGCGCTTGCGCGGAATTCGCGCTAAATTTATTCCGTCTATCAGCACCTGCCCTTCGGATACCGGCTCGCCTAAATACAAAAGCTTGAGCAAGGTGGTCTTGCCGGCACCGCTGGGGCCGCTGATGAATACGAACTCATTTTTGGCAATGTCCAGGGTGATATCGATCAGGGCTTTTTTGGGCCCGTAATTGTGGTGAACGTGAAACATCCGGATGATGGAGGTTTTTTCAGGGGCATCAATCATTCCAGTACTTCCTGGCCCAGCCCCCGGTAGAGGATGGCTTTGGCAATTTTAAAATCATACAAGGCGTTATAATAATTGGTCATGGTTTCCGTGAGCAGGGTTTGCGCCACCAACACGTCGGTGGTGGTCGATACCTGTTCTTTGTAGCGTTCCTCAGTGATCCTGAGGTTTTCTTTGGCCTGTTCGATGGCCTTTTCAATGGTGGTTATATTTTTTTGCGATTCCTGGACCTTGAGATAGGCCTGCTTCACTTCCAGGTCGATGTTATCCAAAACTTGCTCCTTGCGGAGCTTGAACTGGGAAAGTCGGCTCAGTTTTTCCTTGACGCCGTATCTCGTCCGACCCCATTGCCAGAAATCCCAGCTTGCCGTGGCCCGAATATCCCAAAAATCCTTATCGCCGATTCCCCTCCCGCCATCTACCTCCCAGTCGGTGCCCCGCTTGGTCCAGGTGCCGACCAGGTTGACCGACGGGTAAAAATCTCTTTGCGACAGTTTATAATCTTTTTCAGCGATTTGAATTTCTAAATCGGTCACCTCAATTTCCAGCCGATTGTTTTTTGCCTGGCTCAGGCAGTCTTCAATACTCTGTACCCAGGGCGTGAAATCCAGAATGTCAACCACGCTCACCGGAGAGTTTACCTGCCGGCGCAGCAAGGTGTTAAACTGGGATTTGGTGAGGTCCAGATTGTTTTTAGCCGTAATAAGCGCCTGTTTGGCGTTGGCCAGCTGCACCTGACTTTGCAGCAAATCATTTAGCGGGCTCATGCCGACCTGGTACATATTTTCAGCCACCTCCTTTTGGGCGGCTATCTGTTTAACGGTCTCATCGGCCACATCCATCAATTTTTGGGCCTTCAGGATTAAAAAATAGACATTTTTGGCATCTAAAATGACATCCTGCCGCGTGAGCTTTTCTGTAAACTCGGCAATATCGAGTCCCAGGTCGGCAATTTTATACTGGTTGTATAGCGCAAACCCGGTAAAAATAGGCTGGGAAAAGGAGGTCACAAAATTATATTCGTGTTTGGGGTTGGTCAGGACATCAACCGTGCCCGCCTCGCCTCCCAGGGCCTGCCGGGTCGGATTATCACGATGTATATAACCATATCTTGCATTCAAGGTCGGAAAAAATTCAGTGGCACGCGCACTCCTGGTTGCGGTGGCGGCATCGACTTCAACTTTTGATCTTTGAAGTTCAAGGTTGGCTTGGAGGGCGGCTTCAATGGTCTGACTCAGGTTAAACCTTCCGTCATCCGCTTCAGCGGCTATAAAAACTGGAAGTAAAATCAGAAATCCGAGGGTCATGCTGTAAACTAAGATGCGCCATTTTTTATGTGTCGTATATAATTTCAATTTATTAACCCCGGACAGGATTGACAATCATTATAGGGATTGACCCTTGTCACATTTGCTGGTATGAATTTTTTGAGTTCAGGGAGTGCCGTTGCCGGTTTTCCTTGCTCAAGCCTCCACTGATCCCATTAAACTGGCTTCTTCCATTAAGTGGAGGCTTTTTTATATCGAATCACCCTTTTGAAATCAACAGTTTCTTAAAACCTATTACCGTATATCTTATAGGACATGATGCGATGAAACAAGAATTAATCGATCTCCTCTGCCGCCAATCGTTTAAATACACTGAAGAACCCAGCTTTAAGCTGGTTTCCGGCAGAATGAGCCGCTTTTATGTCAACTGTAAACCGACCACGTTAAGCGCCCGGGGAATGTATCTGGTCGGTCATTTGATGTTTAATGAGATCAAGGACAGCAATGTATCCGCAATCGGAGGGCTCACCTTTGGGGCCGATCCCATCGCCGTTGCAACAGCCTTTGCATCCGAAATAAACGCCCAACCGGTGAATGCCTTTTCTATCCGCAAAGACCGCAAAGATCACGGTATCATCCGCTGGGTAGAAGGTGAGGTGCATCCGGGACAGCCCGTGGCGATCATCGATGATGTGGCCACTACCGGCGGATCCACCATTAAAGCCATCGAGCGGGCCCGATCGGAAGGACTGGCAGTTGTCAAGTCGGTAATATTGGTTGATCGTCAGGAGGGAGGGCTCGATAATATTCGGCGGCATGTGGATGATGTAACTGCCATTATTACACGAGATGATTTAGTCGATAGGTGGCAGACTTTAAACAGGGAGTAATTACCTGTCGTTGTTATCGGGCGCTGCTGTAGTGGAAAGATTAAATCCCAAAAAACAAATTATTGAGTTTGATCCACAATATAGGTTGCACTAGCATCATCCGACTCCCAGGCGGTGACCCGGCTGACAGTTACCGCCGTATTCTCAATTCGTTGCTGCAGTTCGGCAGCAACAAAATAGGCGATGTTCTCAGATGACGGCTGGCTCTGCTTAAAGTAATCGAGCTCGTTGAGGTACTTGTGGTCAAGCAGCGACATGATTTCGGCAACGTGCTTTTTGATCTCGCCGAAATCCATCACCACACCGCCTGCACCTAATTTTTTGCCGGTGACATAGACTTCGATTTTCCAGTTGTGCCCGTGCAGGTTCTCACATTTTGAACCCACCATGGTGAGTTGATGGGCGGCCGCAAATTTGGTGACGACTCTTAGCTCATACATGTGAAAAATTCCTAAATCCGAAGCACGAAATCCGAAATCCGAAACAAATTCTAAAAGTTTTACTTTATTCTACGAAAGGTTAGTTGCTGGCTTGAGATGCTCTTCCTTTGAGGATATTTTTTAGCTTTTTGGAGAGCTTGCCGGATTCGACCTCGGCGAATTCCTTCAGTAAGGCTTCCTGCTTTTTGGACAGATGGGTTGGGGTTTTGATTTCGACCTGGATGATCTGGTCACCGCGCCTTCCCGTCCGCAATGACGGGATTCCCTCTCCGTTAAAGGATAGAACATCACCGGGTTGAGTGCCTTTGGGAATCTGCAGCTTTTTATCGCCGTTTAAGGTCGGCACTTTGATCTTATCACCCAGGGCCGCTTGAACAAATGAAATAGGCACCCTGCAGATAATGTCATTGTCGCGCCGCTGGAAAAATTCATGGGGTTCGACATAAACGAAGACATACAGATCGCCATGCGGTCCGCCCTGCCGGCCGGGTTCTCCTTCACCGGTCAGCCGCAATCTTGACCCATTGTCCACCCCGGCCGGAATCTTTACCGATACTTTTTTGCCCACGGTCACTTGACCGGTTCCCCGACAATTCCTGCAGGGATTGGGGATGGCCTGGCCTTGACCCCGACAGATGGGACAGGTCGACCGTACGGTAAAAAAGCCCTGGTTTCTGGTAATCTGACCCAACCCTCCGCATTGCCGGCAGGTCTCGGGGCCGGTGCCCGGCTCGCATCGATCCCCATTGCATTGCGGGCAAATTTCCATTTTTTCAACGTTGATTTTGGTTTCCGTACCAAAAGCGGCTTCCATAAAGCCGAGGGTGAGGTCGTAACGTAGATCAGCTCCCCGCTGCACCCTGGTTCGGGAGCGTCTCCGGGTACCAAATCCGAAGAAATCCTCGAATATATCGCCGAAGCTGGAGAAAATATCTTCAAATCCGCCAAAACCGGAGAACCCGGACCCTTCCAGACCGGCATGACCGAATTGATCATAAAGCCCTCGTTTTTCAGGGTCCCGCAAAACCTCATAGGCTTCGGCGGCTTCTTTGAATTTGTCTTCAGCGGCTTTATCGTCGGGATTCCGATCCGGATGGTATTTTAAGGCGAGTTTGCGGTAGGATGCTTTTAAATCATCATCAATGGCGTCGCGTTGCACGCCCAAAATTTCGTAATAATCCCGTTTGGTACTCATTTGCACGAATGGTTGTTTCTGGATCGAATGATCCGCCTGATAATTTTAGTTGCTGAAACCCTATCCCCATCAATTGTTGTCACTAATGTAATGCAGTAAAGCCGGTTGTCAATTTGCTGAGCGGTCGGGGAGTTTTTCAATCTTCGGATGTGTCCCCACCAGAAAAAGCCCGGTGCAGATCAGCATAACCATCCCTCCCAGAGGAAATGCGGCTCGCAGCTGAAAGAAATCCATCATCATTCCTCCCATCAGGGCCCCGCTCAGCATTCCCAGACTGTGGGCCACCGTCATCAGCGCCATAATACTTCCCATGGCATTGATCCGGCTGCCTTTTAAAATCGCCATCGCCATCAGGGCCGGCATGGAGATCCCTCCGCCCAGACCAAAAAACACAGTGGCCCGGAATAAATCCGCCAGCCGGTCGGCCCACACAAATGACAGGATGCCATAGCTTACGGTCAATCCGCCGGCGACCACCATCAGCTTTTTGCTGATCCTGTCGGCCAGGTAACCCATCGGTATATGGATCAAGCCGCTGACGAATACCCCCAGCATGATCAGAACGCCGATTAAAGAACTGGAGGCCGCAAATTGCTGGTCGGCATACAGGGGGATAAACCCCCAGATGATACCCACACAGAATACATAGGCGAATCTGAAAGAAAAAAGACCGGCCACATGCCGGTCATAAACCAGTGTTTTCCATGAAATCAGTTTTTCCGCGGAAATGATGCCTTTTTCGGATCGGGTGGGCGGGAGCAGCAAAAGACACAAAAAAAAACCGATCAGGGCCAGCAGTCCCATACAGATAAAAGAGGTCTGAAGGCTGAAATGATCCTTGACGATTCCTCCGATTAACGGCCCAAGGCTTAATCCCAGAAACAAAGACATGTTAAACGCACCCATGGTGATGCCTTCACGACCCCTGGGCGTGATATCCCCAATATAGGCCTGGATCACCGGCATCAGCATGGCCGAGGCGATTCCATGAAAAAACCGGATGACAATCAGTGTGCTGACGGTATTTGAATAGATAAAAGCCATGGAGATCAGGGCATAGGCGAGAAAGCCCGGGACAATAAACGGTTTGCGCCCTTTTGTATCTGAAAGACGTCCGAACCACGGCAAAAAAACAGTTCGTGATATGGAAAAAGCCCCAAAGATGAGTCCGATGTACAAACCCGAAGCGCCGAGATCACGGGCGTAAATCGGAAGCAGCGGGACCACAATGCCGACCCCGGTTACGGCAGAAAATATAGAAAAGAACAGGGTGCCGAATATTTTTTTGTCCAGTTTCTCCATTTAATGGGAATCCCTATAAACCAATTACTGTACCACCGAGGTTTGACTATAACAAGAATGAACCTATCCAATCAGCGGTTTAAGGAAAGAATTTTAATCAAAAATTTTGTTGTACTCTTTCGATAAAAAGACTATTCATAGCAAACAACATCGACGAAACTGGGTTTTTCTCCAAGGACATTATTGATGAAAATCAAACTGATATGCCCCACATCCTATGATTTTAACAATAAGCTGATCAAGGTAAACAAGGCCACAATGCCGCCCCTTTCAATTTTATATATCGCTGGGCTCACCCCTAAAGAGCATGATGTTAAAATTGTGGATGAATGCGTTCAAACCATCGATTTTGATGAACCGGTTGATCTGGTCGGCATCACGTCGATGACTTTTACTGCTAAACGGGCCTATCAGATAGCAGATGAATTTCGTAAGAGAAATGTTAAGGTGATAATCGGTGGGATCCATGCCTCTGCTGTGCTGGAAGAAGCACTTGCGTACGCCGATGCGGTGGTTATTGGAGAAGCGGATGATTTATGGGAAACTGTTCTTGAGGATGCTCTAAATGATGAATTAAAAAGCATCTATCGATCTGATCAAAGGCCCACGCTGGACAATCTTCCTGCACCGAGATTTGACTTATTGGATACCGCTAAATATGTCCGCCTGCCCTTCAGGCGCAGCCCCAATATGCCGATTCAAACAGCAAGAGGTTGCCCCTTCAACTGTGAGTTTTGTTCAGTCTCCAAATTTTGGGGAAATAAAATCAGGTTTAGGCCGGTAAAAGATATCGTTAACGAAATTGCCTTGAGTAAGGCCGACACGTTTTTTTTTACAGATGATAATTTTGTAGCCAATCCCCAAAGGACCCTGGAATTATGTGAAGCTTTAATTCCATTGAAAATTAAATACATATGCCAGATAGATAGTCTGGCGTTTAAAAATCTGGAAATTATAAAGGCGCTTAGAAAAAGCGGTTGTTTTATGGCATTCGTAGGGTTTGAGAGCATTAACCGAAGCACGCTCGCCGATATCAGCAAGAGTTTCAATAAACCGGACAACTATCCCAAACTCATAAGAATGCTTCATACAAATAAGATTAATGTGTATGCGAGCATCATACTCGGGTTTGAAAAAGATAATCCCCAAACAGCTGAAGAAACAGCAAATTTCTTAATCGATCAGAAAGTTGGATTGGCATCTTTTTTCCGGGTTACGCCGCTACCTGGCACGCGATTATATGATCAATTGGATAAGAAGGGCTTTTTGATAGACAAAAAGTGGTGGTTAAAAAGAGGGGAAGGCACGGAAGCCTTGGTCAAATACCCCGGAAATCCCTACACAGGAGAACAATTGACCTCTATAGCCATGAAACATTTTTATTCATGGAAGTCCATTTTCAAAAGGCTTTTTCCTTTCAAGGCTTTCTATCTAGATGTACTGCCTTTTAATTATAACTCTTACAAAAAAGTTAAAGCTTTTAGTAAGACAACCATTCTATAATATAATTTCTCCCGTTCTTTGGGTGCTGTAACCGCCTAACGCTTCCACCCGGTTCTTAAATTCTGAGGTATTGATGGTTTCAAGCAGCAGTTGAATATTTTCCGATTCGAAGTGCGTCGAGGGTATGATCAGATCATATTGCTCGGTGACAACCGGGATAAAATCAAGATCCAGTGCCGCCGCTGCGGCGTAAATGCCCAATCCGGTGTCTGCCGTTCCGCTGAGTACCGCGACGGCTACGGCCATGTGGGTGAATTCTTCATGCTGATAACCGCTGATTTGCGCCGGGTTGATTCCGATTTGGTCCAAACGGTAGTCCAAAAGAATTCTTGTGCCGGATCCCGCCTGCCGGTTGATAAAAGTGATATCCTTGCGGGCCAGATCCTCGACGCCTTTGATACCCCTGGGATTGCCCCGTTTGACGATCAGGCCTTGATCCCGGAATACCAGATTGACCAGTTTTACATCCAGGTGCGCTAAAAATTTTTGGATATAGGACAGATTGTAAGAACCATCTTCAGGATCCAGCAGGTGAGACCCGGCCAGGTGGCAGACACCTTTTTTGATCGCCATCAGCCCCCCCATGCTTCCCACATGACTGGATGAAAGCGTCAGGTGGCTGTATCTGGCTTTGATCTGGTCGGCCAGTACATCCAGGGTATTGTCATGACTTCCGACAACCACGATGGTTTGGCGTATAGAAGGCAGGGGGCGTAATAGTTCGGCCCTGACCGGTTCATCATCCCTGAGCCCCTCGATATGGTTGGGAATACGGATAATACCGTCTGCCTCGCTTATCGAAGTGATACTGCCGGCACCTCGGGGCAAAGGGGTTGCAACGATATGCTCGCCGACCTGCCCCAGCTTTACCCGCAAAAATTCTTCCACCCCGAGCTTGGAGGCAATTTTGCGTGTCGGCGCCACCATTACCGTCTCTCTGGTTGGGTCGGGTTGTCCCAGCATTTTATGGATCAGGGGCCGAACAAATTGCTCAAAGGCAATGATGGCTGAAACGGGATAGCCCGGGATGCCGAAAACCGGTGTGTTCTCCACGGCACCGATCACCACCGGTTTGCCGGGCATAATGGTTACACCATGGACAAACACC
>JAIVWA010000140.1:0-9399 GCA_049190255.1 Gammaproteobacteria bacterium
CGTGGGATTCTGTCTTATGGGGCTGGTTCAGATCTAATCGAAGCGAGATTGCTGCCGTTGGCTATTAGCCTGAACATATTGTTACGGCTCGCACGGGCTATTCGCCGGGCCAACCGCTGATAGCCAATTCGCCAACAGTTCAACCAAAAGGAATTTGGGGTGAAACTCCCCGACCCCGTCCTCGATACAGTACTGATTCACGAGCACGAGGACGTGAAAGAAACTGCACTCCGACCTTCGAACTTAATTAATTCCGCATTCCAACTTCCGAATTCAAATCAGTCTAATTTAAAGGGGGTGGCGATTTTGTCTCCAGCGTGGATGGCAGTGCGTGAATCGGTAACCATCACCGTAGCGGTCGTTTTTTCCGTGTGAAGAACAAGCAATTCACCCAAAAGGACCGGGGTGAGCGTAACATCATATTTATCATCAGGGTTAATACGATATTGCTCCTGCTTGAATATCCAGTAAAGCTGGCCGGGCCTAACCCCTTCCTGCTCTCCCTTGTCGATGAAGGCAATCGCGCTTTCACCAAACATCGCCTGATGCTCTTCGGAGTCGATAATTTGACCCCGCAAACCTTCCGGGCTATCCTGCATTTCAAGTCGCGGCAGGCGCCGGTGATAGGGCAGCAAAAGGTCTCCAACTTTAATGGGTCGGTAAGTGGCCACTATTCTGCCCAGAACAAATTCGGGCCGTTTGATCGTAATTTCCACCGCACCGGCCAGATAGTGCTGGATACCGATGTATTCATTGGTATCCCGGTCCTTGATCGGCTTTAGCGTCCGATAGATGGTATACTTCTTGCCTGGCTCAAGCGAAAAATCTTTCGCCGGCCGGATATAGACCAAATCACCCGTGCTGATCATTTCCTTGCGGCCTTCCACTTTAAATATGGAGCCGTGGGAGATGACGGGGTCTTTACGAATGAAGCCGACCCGTTCGATGGCAGCATATTGAAAGTCGATCATTTTGGTCATTACAAGATCATCTTCGACTGGCTTTTCCCCACCTTGACTACCTTCACCGTAGCCATGGGCACCCCGGCGGCGATACAGGCGGATACGTTCTCCGGGATAAATGCGGTGGGGATTGGCAATTTGATTGTTCTCTTGCCATAATTCCGGCCACTGCCAGGGAGTATCGGAAAATTTTTGGGAGAGATCCCAAAGGGTGTCTCCCTTTTGAATGGTATAGTAGAATCCTGTTTCGTATTCTACGGTTTTTTCGCCTTCTGCGGCCATCAGGGATAGAGGTGCCGCCAGTAAGGTAAGAAAGATAAAAAGACGGATTGCCATGGGGAGTTTTTGTTTATCCTGCATCTAATACTCCGATTCTTTTACGTGCTTATAGTCGAATTCAAAAAGTGCCATTTCTGTAATAAGATTACATGATTATCGATCAATTGTCAAAAAAAAAGCCCTCACGGGCATAGCGAACATGCCGTAAGGGCTTTTTTGTCTTTGCTATTCGACGGGAAGGGACTACATCATGCCGCCCATGCCGCCCATGCCGCCCATGCCGCCCATGCCGCCGGGAGCACCGCCGCCGGGCATGGCGTCCGGTTTTTCTTCCGGTTTATCGGCCACCATGGCCTGGGTGGTCAGCATCAAGGACGCCACGCTGCCTGCATTTTGCAGGGCCAGACGAACCACCTTGGTGGGATCCATGACACCGGCTTTCAACAGGTCTTCATAGGTGTCTGTTTCGGCATTATAGCCAAAGGCATCCTTGCCGGCCTTGACTTTATCGATGACCACAGAGCCTTCTGAACCGGCGTTGTTGGCGATCTGGCGCAACGGCTCTTCAAGGGCGCGCATAAGGACCTTAACGCCCAGTTTTTGATCGGCTTTAATTCTCATTTTGCCGAGAGCATCCAGGCAACGCACCAGGGCCACACCGCCACCCGGCACAATACCTTCTTCAACAGCTGCCCGGGTTGCATTCAGGGCGTCTTCAACTCTGGCTTTTTTCTCCTTCATTTCGGTTTCGGTAGCAGCCCCGACATTGATGACAGCGACACCGCCGATCAATTTGGCAAGGCGTTCCTGCAGTTTTTCACGGTCATAGTCGGAAGTGGTCTCGTCAATCTGGGCGCGGATTTGTTTCACCCGGCCTTCGAGGCCTGAGCGCGAACCGCCGCCATCAACGACGGTGGTATTGTCTTTGTCGATGGTGATGCGTTTGGCGGTGCCCAGATCCTGAACCGTCAGGTTTTCCAGCTTGATTCCCAGGTCTTCGGATACCACCTGGCCGCCGGTCAAAATGGCGATATCTTCCAGCATGGCTTTTCGGCGGTCGCCAAAGCCGGGAGCCTTAACGGCAGCTACCTGCAGGGTGCCTCTGAGCTTGTTGACCACCAGGGTTGCCAGGGCTTCGCCGTCTACGTCTTCGGCGATGATCATAAGCGGTTTACCCAACTTGGCCACCTGTTCCAGCACCGGGAGAAGATCCTTCATGTTGCTGATTTTTTTCTCGTTAATCAGAATGTAGGGACTTTCCAGGGAGACGACCATTTTTTCGGGATCAGTCACGAAATACGGTGAAAGGTAGCCGCGATCAAACTGCATGCCTTCAACCACCTCAAGGGTGGTATCCATGCTCTTGGCTTCTTCGACAGTTATAACACCTTCTTTGCCGACTTTGTTCATGGCCTCGGCAATGATATTGCCGATGGTCTCGTCGTTGTTGGCGGAGATGGTGCCGATCTGGGCAATCTCACGCTGATCTTTGGTGGCTTTGCTCATACCTTCAAGCTCTTTTACCGTCACCAGAACCGCGGCATCAACTCCGCGTTTGATTGCCATGGGATTGTTGCCGGCGGCAACAAGCTTTTGTCCTTCTTCATATATGGCTCGCGCCAGGATGGTGGCCGTGGTGGTACCGTCACCGGCCATATCGCTGGTTTTACTGGCGACCTCTTTGACCATCTGGGCGCCCATGTTTTCAAATTTATCATCTAGTTCAATTTCTTTGGCCACAGTCACGCCGTCTTTGGTGACGGTCGGAGCGCCCCAGGATTTATCCAAAACCACGTTTCGGCCTTTGGGGCCCAAGGTTACGACAACCGCATCCGCAAGAGTTCTAACCCCGTTAAGCATCGCTTCACGAGCTTTCATATCGTATTTAATCAATTTAGACATCTTTATTTTCCCTCCAATTTTTTAGTCAATTATACCAAGTACGTCTTCTTCCCGCATGATCAAATATTCCTCACCACTGATTTTTACCTCAGTTCCGGAATACTTACCAAATAGAATCCGATCACCTTTTTTTACCTCAAGGGCAATTCTTTTACCGTCATCACCGACTTTGCCGTTGCCGACGGCAGTGACTTTTCCTTCCGCAGGCTTTTCTTTGGCGGTGTCCGGAATAATGATCCCACCTTTGGTGGTCGATTCTTCTTCGACACGTTGAACTAAAATTCGATCCTGTAATGGTCTCAATTTCATGGTTTTAAATCTCCTTTTACATTAGCAAAATATTGTTTCTTCAACTGTTGCAACACTCAAAAAATTTTGCAGTCCACACAATTCGCCGCTTCAAACGACGGCCTCGTTTCCACCCCCCTTCGATGTTTGCTATCTTAGAAAAATTGTTATGATATTAAAATGTTAGAAAAGGTTTTTTGGGAATTGATTTTTGTCTGAATAATAATCACCCTTTTGAATTTGTAAAGAGATAGGGCCGGAAATTTTTAAAAAATTACATGAATTGCTCGAAACTGAGGTAACGAGGGAAGGCACCCCTGCCTGGCTGCAGATTTTGGAAATACAATGGGGGTTGTCTAGTCAAATTCAGTTCTCTTTTGCGCTGGATTTCTCTTTGCTTTCCGATCCGGCTTCGGGTGATTTAGTCTCAGCGGATTTGCTCTTTTGATTTTTTTTCGATGGCTTGGTGGGACTTCCGGTTTTATTGGCGTAATCGGTCGCGTACCAGCCGGTTCCTTTAAGGTGAAATGTACTTTGAGAAACAAGTTTGTGGAGTTTGCCGGCACAGCTGCGGCACCTGGTCAACGGTTTGTCTGAAAATTTTTGCAGCATTTCCTCAATTTTACCGCATTTGGTACACTCATATTCGTAAATAGGCATTTAAAATGGGCCTCCGCTATAAAGAAATTGAATATTGTCTATTGTCGATTGAATATGATCTATTTTCAATTTTTTCCTCGGAACTCAGACTCACTAAATATAGTTAACGACCGCGGTTTGTCAACCTAAGCAGGCTTAAAAATTCAAAGGTTTCAGGTGTCAGTGTTCAGGTTTCAGGATCTATCACCTCAACTCCCTGACACCCGAAACCTATAATCTGTGCCATAAATATTCAATCTGCAATCTTCAATCTTCAATTGTCCGGCTCCGCCTTCGGCGGATCCGGGTTAGGGCGTGCGCAAATCCTCATACGTTACCCGCCAATCGTTGTAAAATTCCAGAACATTCTTCAGGCCTTCAATTTGAACCGGCTTTAATATCTCATGGGTTTTCTGGTGAACACGCTTTTCCTCCGCCATACGCTCTTTAGCGGATGCCTCGAAGCTTTGCAGAAATTTGCTGAAGCGGACGATGTGGATTAGCTCATGGGTGATGATATACAGAGAAAATGGGAACAGCTCGATATTCGGTTTGCCTTCCAGGGTCGACCGGATGATATGGTCCTGCAAACAGATTTTGTAAAAATCGTAGGTCGCCGAACCCAGAGAGGTGTTTTTTCGCTGGCCTTTGTACCGGATAATCTGGGCAAAAGGGCCGTCAATGATTTCTTCCGGCTGCAGTTCTACCAACGTTTTGACATCGTAGCGCGGACCGAGCCATTGACTTGCAGACATTTTATAATTGTTGCTGACAAGTTCCTCGGCCATGGCGACGGCATTATTTATGATTTCAATCTGTCTGGGACCGAAGCAGTTTCGTTTTGGCATATTAAATAATTTCTAAGATACTAATTGCCGCTGTCGCAGCCTTCAACTGAAGCTGTGATGACCTCCTGCAGTTTGCGGCGTTCTTTTTCCTCGTTTTCGATAAATCTAATACCCATCCCTCGATTGACAACCTTGTCCTCGGATATATTTATGTTCGACCACACAACTTCGGCATTCAGGCCCAACGGCCCTTGATCCGGAATCGATATGCTGATCATAAACCTCTCATTTAAGTCAAGGGGCTTCCGGCAGACAACGAAAGCACCTCCCAGACTGATATCCCTTAATTGGACTTCATCGCTTCGGCCGGATTTCTCGATGACAGCCTGCCAGGAGATCGCTATTCGGGGATGCTGGCGTTTTTCTTTCCAGGAGATTTTTTTTGATAGAGAACCGCCTATATTTGATTGCTCTGAAGTCAACCGTTTTTTCAAATATATGCCGACGAACCAAAATAAAATCAATCCGACGAATATGGCTCCGCCAATGCCGATGCTGTTCACAACCAGACTGTTATCCATAAGCTGACTATAGCATAGACCCGCGCTTTGTTCCATATCTAAGGTTGTTTCTTATAATCATGTTTTACCTGAAAAAAAGGTGGACACATACCCATTGGGTGTGTTAACCAAACAGTTTAACAATTTAAGTAGAGCTATAAAATTCGGTTCCAAAAAATATGAAAAGGAGGTGATGAATTGGGTAGTGTCGTTAAAAAACGCAGAAAAAAAATGAGAAAACACAAACACCGTAAGCTTTTAGCCAAAACACGTCATCAGAGAAGGAAAGGTAAATAATGATACCGACAGACTTTTCTGGAACAAAATAAAAGCACCGGGAATATTCAGTCCGGTGCTTTTTTTATGGGGCAGGGGATAACCAATGTTACTAATATGGCAATAATGAACTCGACATTGGCTATTCGGGGTATTTTTTAAGATATTTTAAAAATTCCGAATCTGTCGATAGGATCAACGTATTTTTCTCTCCCAATGACTCGATGTAAACTTCAAGGGTCTGTACAAACGAGTAAAACTCAGGATCAACGCCGTAAGAATCGGCATAGATTAGGGTTGCCTCGGCATCGGCCTTACCCTTGATTTCCTGGGCCTTGCGGTAGGCCACTGACTCTATTTCCTGCAGGTCTCTTTCTTTCTCACCCAGTATTTTCTGGGCCTCACCTTTACCCTCGGAGCGGAATTTTTCGGCGATTTGCTTGCGTTCCGCAATCATTCGTCCGTATACCGATTTTCTGACCTGTTCGACGTAATTGATCCGTTTTATTTTGACATCCACCAGTTCAATGCCGAAGGGGGCCAGTTTGGGCTGGGCCTGGTTTAATATGCCCTGGGTGATTTTTTCGCGGCCGGTGGTAATCGTATAATATATCCTTTCGCTTTCGAAGTCAGATCCGCCGAACCCGCTCCGATCAAGTGTGCGGTCGGATTTGCGAACGGCTTCGATCAATTGGTTGGAGGTAATAAAATTTCTTACGGCCGGGTCAATAATATCGTTGAGTTTACCGATGGCGGCAAACCGGTTGTTGACGGTTTGAAAAAACTTTACCGCATCCGTGATTTTCCATCTGGCAAAGGTATCGACCCAGATATATGTCTTGTCAAGGGTGGGAATCTGCCCCGGGTCCCCATCCCAATCCAGCAGGTTTTTGGCGAAATAATTGGCCTGTTGGATAAAGGGAATTTTAAATTTAAGGCCTGGATCAACTTTCGGTTCTCCAATGATTCTGCCAAATTGGGTAACGATGACCTGCTCGGTTTCATCAATGCTGTAAGCGGCATTATATATAAACACAGCCGCTGCAAGTATTATAATAATAAGTATTCCTTTAATTTTCATTTTTCAGCACCACTCTGGTTTGTCAGGTTTAATAGAGGCAGGATGTTTTTCTGTTCAGAATCGATAATGAATTTCGGGCCCAGCTTTGGAAACAGCGTTCGCATCGTTTCAAGGTACAGGCGTCGCTTGGTGACGTCTTTAGCTTTAATATACTCCTGATAAATCGATGTGAACCTTGAGGCGTCACCCTTGGCGCGATTAACCCTATTGAGGGCATAGCCTTCCGCTGTTTTAATGGTTCGTTCCGCTGAACCGCGTGCGGCCGGTATGGATTTGTTATATTCCTCCCGGGCCTGATAGATCATTTGCTCTTTTTCCTGGGTGGCCTGGTTGACCTCGTTGAACGAAGGTTGCACGGCGTCCGGCACATTGGTTCTTTTCATTTCGATGGTAACAATGTGAATGCCGGTTTGGGCCTGGTCCAGTTCTTTTTGCAGCAGTCCCCTGGCTTCGACTGCGATTTCATCCCGTTTGCTGATGACCTCGTTAATACTTCGATCGCCGACCACCAGGCGCATCGTGGCTTCGGACATGTCGATGAGGATTCGGCGGACGTTGCGGACCTTAAATAAAAAATCGTAAGGGTTTTTAACCCGGTATTGCACAATCCAGGGCACCAGCGCCACATTCAGATCGCCGGTGAGCATTAGCGCCACACTGATATTTTGAGTGCCGGACTGAAAACGCGACCGGCTCTCTGTTCGGGCCGAAGAGAATCCGAACTCTTCCGTCCGGATTTGCTTTACATTTACTTTGGTGACCTTTTCGATGCCGATGGGCAGTTTAAAGTTAAGTCCCGGCTGGCTGGTCTTGACGTATCTTCCGAAACGCTGGACAATACCGACCTCATCGGTCTTTACCGTATAAAAAGTAGTTGCTGCGACCAACATGACAGCGATTGCCAAAACAACCAGGGGTCCGCCCGGCAGCTTGAATTTTTTTAACTTTTCCAGAATCTCATCCATTGGGGGTGGGCCGCCGCCGCCCCCCCGGCTTTGTTGCTGCTGTTTCAACCTATCCCAATCCCAACTCATAATCTTTTCCTGTTTAGGGTTCATGGTTAGGGACTTGCGTCCCGGATCTTTGTAAAAACTAGTTACCGAACAATAAGTTGTTCCACCATTCAAGTCAAGCAAAAAGCGATGAGTTTTGCTTGACATGTCATGTGCGGATTGCCATAAACTTTACCCGTATGGAAAGAAAAAAACAAAAAGCCAAATTTGAGCACATCGGCAGGATACTGACTGATGTACTAAAAAACTTTCGACGGGAGTCAGATGGAGAATTGATTCAGGTATGGCAGGTGTGGGACGGCATCGTCGGTGACGTCATCGCCCAAAACGCCAGACCCGCTGCATTCAAGGGCAAGATCCTGCTCGTACATGTGACCAATTCGACCTGGATTCATCAACTCCAGTTTTTAAAAAAAGAGATGATTGCCAAATTGAATGATGCTCTGGGAAATGCGCTGATCGCTGACCTCAAATTCAAGATTGGACCGCTATAAATTTAAAATTATGCCTTCCTACACCACCGATACTTTTTTTAACGGCCGGATTCGTGTGAAACAATACCGATCCGGGTATCGATTTTCCATCGATGCGGTTTTACTGGCCTATCAGGCTTTTCCGCGATCGGCAGATAAAGTGGTCGACCTGGGGACAGGTTGCGGAATTATTGCCTTGATTATGGCTTACCGTCGGAAGGATATCACGGTATATGCGGTAGAAATACAGGCAGAGCTTACGCAGCTGGCCATCTCCAACGTGAAGCAAAACCTTTTGGAAGACCGCATTACTGTTTTGGATATTGACATGAAAAAGCTGAAGCCGGACGCGACATCGGGACCGGTTGATCTGGTTGTAAGCAATCCGCCGTACCGCCGGTCGGGGTCTGGAAGAATAAATCCAGACACTCAACGGGCGGTTGCCCGTCATGAATTAAAGGCCAATCTGAATGATGTGGTACGGACAGCCCGTCGCATGCTGAAAACGTCCGGACGGTTTGTTACGATTTACTCAGCCGAGCGCACGGCCGATATCCTTTCACAGATGTGTGTCGCAGGCATTGAGCCGAAATTTATTCGTACGATCCATTCCGGTCCCAGTTCGGATGCTAAGTTAATTCTTATCGAAGGGGTAAAAGACGGGAATCCGGGGCTCAAAATAGGGCCGCCTCTGTTGGTCTATGACCAAAATGGTGATTACACGGATGAAGTGCAGCGGATGTTTGAGCCGTGATTGTCAGAAGACAGATGACAGAGTTTTGAATTCGGAATGCGGAATGCGGAATGCGGAAAGAAAAAAGGACAGAGTTTTGAATTCGGAATGCGGAATTTAATAAGGAAAACTTTCGATTTTTGATTTCGGATTTGGGATTTTAATAAGGAAACTTTCGATTTCAGATTTCAGATTTCGGATTTTTGTAAGGATATCATCTTATTTTATAGCTTAGCCTTGCTTGCCCGCCATAGTTCCATTTTTTAGAACGACGGCGGGAGCCTTATGCCTTAAACCCTCTACCTTTTTGTGTTAGCAGCAACCAGTGACCAGCAACCAGTAACCAGTGGCCAGTCAGCATCCAGTATCGAGTATCGAGCATCCAGCATCCAGTATCGAGTATCC
>JAIVWA010000141.1:0-9359 GCA_049190255.1 Gammaproteobacteria bacterium
CCCAGGTCCTTGCCACCATTCAGGTTTATCTGTCTGACATTGATCTGTATAATACAGTTTCAGCAGTAAATGATGCCGGCTATCTTGCCGTACCCAACGTGATGGTTATGGCCAGCCTGCAAAACTTTTGGCCGGCTTTTTGGGGCGGGCTCTTTTTCACTTGCAGTATCGGGGCCGGTATCTCACTTGGCAGTATGGCAGCAGGTTGGATTTGGTCCCGGCTATTTTTGCGAAATAAGTTTGTCTTATTCGTTTTTCTATCCGTCTGGGGCGGACTCCTGATGATTTCAAATATTCATGGATTGACACTATTTCCGACCTTATACTTTCTGCTCATCGCCCCGGCACTTTTCTTACTAACCGCTAAATGGGAAAGGCATGCAGCCATTCAATCCACCCCAAGACTAAGATGGCTTCATTTAGTCCCCATTCCTTTGCTGGCGCTTTTGTGGTTTACGCAATTTGATACTGAATTGTTTGTGGACTTAAGGGATAACCTGTTACTGTCCAATTACTTCGGTAAAAAGTTCAGCCATTTCTATTACGACTATACCCTTTATCCGGCGGAGTCCTTCAAGTCCCTGAATCAGAAGCTGATCAGGACATGCAGGTTAGAAAATATTTCTAACCCCAGACTCAGGCTGAAACTTGCGAATAGACTTCTGGCCAATGACTATTTACCTATGCCGGGTGTTTCCAGGGTTGATTTGAAGATATTCCAGACAGGCGATAATCTTGTCTTTAGCGGAGATGACCGGAAGGTTTTGCAAATCAAAGTACAAAAATTTTTTGCGAAACCACAAAAGACGCTCCAGAAATATTCAGAAGAAAGAGATCGCTATGGGGCCTTGCGCCAATTTACCTATCTATCATTGCTGATTGGCTTTCCTGTATTGATCTATATTGTTCTGCATTTTGTCCTCTATTGCCTGACGGCATGGTTCCTTAGTCGAAAAAGTTCGTCCCTAACCGCCTCTATGCTGTGCTTGATGATCGGTCTTCTTGCGCTGGTCTATTTTCAGGCAAATAAAAGCAGTAACATCCAGATTAAAAACATCTCTGAAGCCTTAGAGTCAGAGAATCTGTCGATACGAATAGCAGCCTTAAAATCCCTACCGCAAAAAAAACTGGACATTGCAGACTACCGTTCATACCCCCGGTTGCTAAAGAGTCCTCATCCCCGGGAACGGTACTGGCTCGTGGTTGCGATGGCGGTCAGCCGCAGTCAGGAATCCTTTATGGATCTGTTAAAATTCTTAGAAGATAAAAATACCAATGTCCGTTGCATGACTTTTCATTCATTAGGTCTGCTAAATAACCGGCAGGCGATTAAGCCTATATTAGAGAAAATAAAAATATCCCATGACTGGTACGCCCAGTTGTATGCTTATAAAGCATTAAGGTCTCTTGGATGGAAGCAAAAAAAATTGCCCTGAAAACATTGGTGGTATCAATTGCCGCAGTATTGATTGCAGAAATACTCTTACGACCGATCATTACTGCAATATTTATATCTCCTTTACCGGGTCTCGGGATTACCCGGGTTTTAGAAATTATTCTGCTGATTCTCATTGTTATTCAACTCGAAAAAAGTGTGGCTGCCATCGGCCTGGCTCCTGAAACATTAATCGCCGGCATCAAAAAGGGCATGATCTGGTCTGCGTGTTTCGGGATCGCAGCCGGTATTCTGATTCTTTTTCTATACGCTGTCGGTATTAATTCCCTAAGACTGCTTTATACACCCCTGCCCTACTCTAAAATGCTTGTTCTCATTTACCTCGTGGTAGGGGGTGTTATCGGTCCGGTTGCAGAGGAGATATTTTTCCGTGGTATTTTTTACGGCTTTTTTCGTCAATGGGGTGTTTACCCCGCTGTCGCTTTGAGTACGCTTCTATTTGTTCTGCCCCACCTGACCGGAGGCAATCTCCCCTTTACTCAGCTTGTCGGCGGCATTGTGTTTGCGGTAGCCTACGAGAAAGAAAAAAGCCTTCTGGTTCCGATCACCATTCATTGTCTTGGAAACCTTGCCATCTTCAGTATAACGTTTCTAACCTGAGACACGAATGGAATAAATGTTACCGTTCAGGGGTTTGGGGCGGTTACAATTAAATTGACAATTTCTAGTTTTCCCTCTATACTTAACTGATATAATTGAACTTTTCTCTATCGGGCTATAAGGAGACAGGACTATGAAGCAATGCATCACATTCTTTTCAATCCTTATTTTAAATATTTTTGTTTTGGCTGCGCAAGGTCAAGCGGATACGGTCTTGCTGCATAACGGAGACCGGCTGATTGGAACCGTACAGAATAGTTATTTTGCATTGCAAAGCCCATACGGACAAATCGTCATTAAAAATGATTTTCTTAAAAGGATCTCGCTGTCAGATAGCCAACTGCTTGACGCCAAACTGCAGACCATTAACAATGATCTATTCAACGGTACTATTCTGAATGAAGATATTCAAATTCAACTCCAAACCGGGACCAGCGAAACCCTGGAGATTAGAGACATTAAGCTTATCATGCTCAATACCAGCGGCCCGAGTTATCCCATCTTAACCACCATATTTACCACTCAAAACAATGACCGATTTTCCGGCAAATTGATAAATCCTGACCTCAGGCTTGAAGCCGATTTTATGACCACAACCTATCAAACGAAGGATTTTAACCGTATTGAGTTTACCGGTGATGAGAAAAAAGACGTTAAGGTTCTATTGACCAGCGGGGATATCATCGAGGGGCTATTGAAACTTAATGAAATATTGATTGGACCGGATTCTTCGTCCCGGCTTACTATAGACAAATCCGGGTTAAGCTCGATTCAGTTTAACGCCCGCAAAATGGTATTAAAGCAATATGACAGTCTTGCGGCCACCGAAAAAGATGGAGACGGTGACGGCGTGCCCGATCATTTGGATAACTGTCCGGATACGCCCTGGGGATCTAAAGTAGATGAAACTGGCTGCCCAAAAGAACTCGTGGCCACCAGATTAATCCATAAAAAGTCTGACTCACTGGATGTGGACAACGATGGCGTGCTGGATCCACTGGATAAATGCCCGCAAACACCTGAAACAGCAGAAGTTGATGAAAATGGCTGCTGGGCAACACCGGATATTTTATTTGATTTTGACAGCGACAGCATTAAACCTCAATACTACACCGCCCTGGAAGTGATCGTTGGTGTATTAGAAAGAAACCCCGGGGTGAAAGTAGAAATCCAGGGCAGCACCGACAACACCGGACCTGAAAGTTATAACCAGATGCTGTCTGAGAAACGCGCTCGTGCGGTAAAAGAATTTCTGGTCAGCAAAGGCATTGAGCCCCAGAGACTCAAAGCAGTGGGATATGGAGCGACCAAAAATATCACCTCCAACGAGAATGATGCCGGCAGGGCGTTGAACAGAAAGGCGGGTTTTGTTCCGCTGAACTAATATTACCTGCCAAGCCCCATCACCTGCAGCACCCTCCGCCAGTAAAGCTGCGGCACGCTGAGTTTGGGCCTATTCGCAAAGACTTGTCTCAAAATCTCGGGCCTCGGAAACAGGGTCTCAGTAAAAAAGGAAAACCTTTCGCGCATACTCCTGCCGTTGGATATCAAAATCAGCTGGGCCCAGGTCGGAATCGATCGCCCTGTTATTCTTCTATGCAGCATCCTTTTCTCCAGAAAGCCCGGTTTCCATTTATTCAGAAAAGAATAAATTTCAGGCGGCAGCCTGATATCAAAAATGTGAATTAAAAGATAAAGAATGTAGCGCAGTGTTTTTTTGTGTCCGAGCTCTTCGGACCTTTTTATCAATGAATCCCAATCTGGTTGTGTCCATTTGGCCACCAGGGATTTGATGTCGACCAGCCATATCAGGCGCTCGAAATTATGCTTAAGGGCGTGCAGACCCAGGTACAAAAATTGGTCTTGCGGATTCAGGCACAGGGTCTTGCGGCCATCATAATTTACCCTTACTGCTTTATGAAAAATTTCATCTTGATTCATATTTAGTAGATGTGCCCTGGATTTGATGCGGTCCGCCCATAAAATATGCGTGTGGACATCCAGCACGGTTTCGCCCTTTCTAAAGGTATTGGGATACAGAGGGTCCCTGCTAAAACCCTGGCGGACCAGGGTGTCAACCAGGAGTTCATAATCCTTGGGCAAAACCCACAGATCCATATCCTTCATGGGCCTTAGCCCAACATCCCGATATACCTCATGCAAAAGAGCCATCCCCTGCAAAAGGACGATATCAATTCCTTCCTGATTGAGCCCGTCCAGGACGGTATTCAAGGCATGCAGAAACCTAACGCTGTTGCGAACCGTGAGGTAGTACACCGTGTAGAGCTTTTGTTTGTGCTGGGGGCTGACCGTTTCCAGCAGGCCTGCTTTCAGGAGATTTTTATAGAGAAATCCTCCCAGTCCATCCATGGTCGCCTGGCCGATTAAACGATTCATATCAACGGAATTAGACATATATCCACGGATTTTTTGCAGTTGATTCTCATCCGGATCAATGTCGGCGCAACATGTCAGTATTTCATGTTCGATTGAAGGCATGATTGTTGTTTTTCACCACGGAAGTACACGGAGAAACACGGATATTAAACTTTAGGCAGTTTGAAGGTTCCGTTTAGCTTGTTCGAGTGTGTTGGGTTTCGCCGTGTTCCTTAATATATTCAACCACACCCATGTCCGGTTTAAAAAACATCTCATAACATGGCACCGCAGCTGTAAGATCACGGAAAAAGCCCATGGTAAAGTCCATTCCATCGCAATCCCAGTACGGTGGAAAAGAGCAGGTGAGTAAATTCTGAACAGGCTCCGCACCTTTAATCAGGTGTGCAGAATTTGCAGCTCCGTGTTGTATAAAGAAAATTTTTTCCAACCGTACGCTTTGGCGTGAACTGAATTCGGCTTCTCCGTGCCACGGTGTTCCATAAATCCAGTAGTCGCCATCTTTTTTTCGTACAATCGTGCGGTCGTCACTTAAAATCTCAACATTTTCTGCCTGGTTCAATAATCTCGTAAGCGTGCTTTTACCGGAGCCGGATTCACCCGCAAAAAGTATTCCGCTCTCTCCGGATTTGACACCGCAACTGTGGATCACCGTACCCCTTGACTGCGCCAGATAATTAATCATCAGCAATTCGAGAACCGGTCCATAGAAGGGATGAATAAACTGATCTGTTGTATCAGGAAAAAAAAGCTCGGCTTCTTCAAGATGAGTTTCAAAAGACAATGCCCGGGACAGGCCGGGCATTTCATCATAAAATTTAATAATTGAGTTTTCGTTTGAGCGGTATAGGTCCCAAATCGGATAACTGCCGAAGAATTTCTTGGAAACACCGTTCTTTGGTGTCCCCCGAACCAAATTCAGCCTAATATCCGGCTCCTTGGCAGAAACAAACTGACTATAGGAAGGCGCAATTTCCCAATCCTTTATCTGGGAATTCCCTGCAATGGATATCGAGACGTCACCAATATTTAAATTGATGCTTGTGGCCATATTATCACTGCGCTAATAGCTCAGGTCCAACTCTGTCATTAAATTAACACCCTGAGTCCGCTGAAAAAGTTCATCGAGTTCATTGAGTTCATTGAGTTTTTTGAGTTTATAGAGTTTTTTGGCTTGCTTTTTTAATCGAGCTTTCGGGGTTCATAATATTTGATGCAAATCCTGTTCCATATCTGTGGATTGGATATGAATTTCCCCGTTCCCACACTTTGCACTGCTTTTCTGAACAAAGGAACAACTTACTAAGGAGTTCATTATTGTTTAGACATACGTTCACCGCCCGCTACGCTCGAGATCGCAGAGCACGCAGAGGCAAAATTTACAAGGGCACTATAAAGATATGCTTATTCTCTGCGTTCTCGGCGAGGCGGTGAAGACATCATTTGAAACGTAACAAACCATGTCTAAATAATTATTGTCATATTAGTAAGTGATGAGAGTCCGCAAGGAAATCCGAATGGTCAGAGGAGTATTGAATCTATTGAAGGGATAAATATCTTCTGATGCGGGAGGCCCATTTGTGGGCCCAGCAGGCGAGTTTGTGTCTGAGGCTGTAAGGATTAAGGCTTCCACCGTTTCTTTCGATGGAAATAACTTTACCGAGGACCTGTTCGGGCACAACTGGTTCATCAAAGGTGCGTGAAGCATCGCCGCGAAGAATAAAAAAGAGATCCTCGTTGGAGGAACGATTATATAACCCATTTCGCGTATCGCCCACCTGGGAAGATAGACCCTCTCCGCCATCGACTAATTCAGAAGCGCTTCGCCCTTCATCCGGGCAGAAGGATTTCAACAAAGAGGAATATTCATGGGCCTTGTCATCCCTGACGACACCCTCGACACGATGGGCGATAAGACTTCCGTTGGACCGGTACAGGACAATATCTCCCTTGTGGACCTCCAATGGCTCCACCGGCTCTACCACGAGAGTTTCATTGGCCAATATCGTTGGATACATGCTATGGCCGGGAGCATTAAAGCTTACCTTGTAGCCGTTTTTTAATAGATCTGTAACCAGCTCGGGAAACATGGTCATGAATCTTCGCCTTCGGCGGATCCGGGTTAGAGTATAATGCGAAATCAAGATTTAGTTTGAAAAATGATGATCTTCGTCTCAGGCTGTTGATACGGCCTTGCATTTTTCTATCAATAATCTCGGCATTATTTCGAATATCTTTAGCTTCTTGTTCTTTGAATGGAAATAAAAAGCCCCGACCCCTTTCTTTTGCTTCCAGTTCCACCCCTCCTTATTTTTAAAGTTTTTGCCTCGCAGCCAAAAGGCCGCCTCTTAAACGGAGTGCCCCTCAATCCGCCGGAGGAGGGGATCCTATCTCATAACGCCCCTTTAAGTCCTCAACTGTTTTCATCATATCCTCGTATCTACTACCACCACCACAGTATTCGCAATTTCCATGAGGCGCGATTTGAAGGCCGAAAGCATAGGCACGCAGATGCGCTACTTCGCACAGAAACTCCACCGGGGCTTCAGCATCCCGGCACTCCAGTTCGCTGTTGGCCGGGCACATGCCGCACATGGATTTTATCTGGCAGGCGGTACACTTTGTCTTGCGGGTGACCTTTTTTTGTCTCAGGGCCAATAGATGTTCCTCCCAGCCCTCCTTGAAACTTCCCTGGCGCAGATCATAGGAACTAGTTGACAACACACAGGCCGTTAATTGTCCGAAAGAATCAATGGCAAAGGATTGGTATCCGCCGCCACAAAGGTAAAGCTTATCGGCTTTATCTGAGTTTACCACCGGCTTGTGAAACAGCGCGGCAAATCGCCTCCATTCTGTGACGCGATTCGGATCTTCAAGGTCCAGCTCGACTACTTCAAGGGGTTTAAGACGCACTTCAAGGGGACTTTGCGAGCAATCCCGGCGCGGATTGATCATGGCGTCAAATTTAAATTCCAGCCCCAGTTCTTCTTCAACAAATCGCCTCAAATCGAAAATTTCATGTATGTTTTGCGCAATTACCATGGTCTTCAATTTAAGCGGCAACTTACGCTCCATCAACAAATGGATTCCATTTAAACACCTTTCGTACGACCCGGGTACTCCGGTAATTGACTCATAGGTTTCTTTACTGCTGCCATACAGCGTTATTTCAATCGAAAAGGGAGGTAACTGTGATAGATAACCGGCGATATCGGGAGTAATCAGAGTCCCGTTGGTAAACAGGGTAATCAAAAGCCCCTTTTGCTTGGCGTAGGTATAAATATCAAGGAAGTCCTTACGGAGAAAAATTTCACCCCCGGTTAACAATAGCCACAAACAGCCGCATTCTGTTATTTCATCAATAATACGGCGGTGTTCATCCAGTGACAGCTCCTTTTCCCGGGCCTCCTGATCACCGGCGGCCAGATTGTTGTAACAGTGAACGCACTTGTTGTTGCAGCGCTGGGTTAGTTCAAGAGAGCCTCCGATGGGCACTCGCTTGCCTGAGAGCCGTTCGTGAATTTCCAGGCTCCAATCTCCGTATTTTTGTTCTTCCATAATCCTGTTTTTTTCACCACCCGTTCACTTCGTTCACTCGAGACACAGAGGACACGGAGGGTTTTTTCTTATTTCTCTGTGAACTCTGTGTCTCGAATGAGTCCTGAGCAGCAGGACGAATGGGTGGTGAAATAATTTAAGAAGAGGTCCTATTCGCACCACTTCCTGCTTCCTGATAAGCAACCATTGACCGGTAGTAATCACTGGATTCCAGAAGTGATTGGTGGGTTCCGATATCTGCAATACCACTTTCGTTTAATAAAAGAATTCGATCCGCATGCTTGATGGTCGATATTCTATGGGACGCCATAAAAACCGTTTTCCCATTGACCTGAGATGGCAATGCCTTAAAAATAGATTCCTCTGTCGAAGTGTCCAGTGCGGAAGTCGGCTCATCCAGAATTAAAATATCCGGGTCTTTAACCAATGCCCGCGCGATCGACAGTCTCTGTTTCTGGCCTTCGGACAGATTGAGGCCTTTTGCTCCGATTATGGTTTCATATTTATTCGGCAGCTTTTCGATGTCATCATGAATGGCGGCTATTTTAGCAGCTTGAACGATTTGTTCCCTGCCGGCATCAGGATCCCCATAGCGAAGGTTGTCAAAAACGGTACCGGCCAGAATTTTCGGATTTTGAGATGCATAACCAATACGTCGTCGTAACGATCCGGTGTTATAATCGGATGCCGGCTGACCATCAAAATAGATCTCTCCCTGGGTGGTTCGATAAAATCGTAATATCAAACTTATCAGGGTGGTTTTACCGATACCGCTGGGCCCCACAAGAGCCACGCGTTCACCCGGGCGAAGGCGAAACGAGATGTTTTTAAGTACCGACTCATAACCATTGTAGCCAAAAGAGACGTTTTTAAATTCTATATCGCCCTTTAAATGATCGATTTTGCGGCCGGTTTCCTGATGGTCTTCCGGTACGATGCCAAGAAGAGTCGAGACACGCTCCAGAGCGGCCAGTGCTTTTTGGAATTGCAGATTTGAGGAAGCCAAAAATTGGGCCGGACCAAAGACATAGGCCAGATAAGCCTGGAACGCCAGCAAGGAGCCGATGGTCCACTGACCTTTAATGATCCAGTAAGCACCCACAGCCAGAGTAATTATGCGCGCAAATCCCGGCATGGAATTAATGGCAAGGCCGGCGAGAGAGTTGATAACCTTGAGTTCCAGAGATATTTGAAATACCTTTCTAATAGAAGACATCAGATGATTGCGGGTGCGATCCTCATTGGCATAAGCCTTTATAAGGGAAGCCTCGGACAGTGACTCCTGAACGTGACCGGATAGGTCGGCCTTTTGTTCCATACTTTGATGACTCAGCAGGTGAATTTTTCC
>JAIVWA010000142.1:0-4408 GCA_049190255.1 Gammaproteobacteria bacterium
CATCATGGCAATGGTCAGCAGCAGGCCACTTTTTTGAAGCGGTGCGGCCTGGTATTTGTGGGCGATGTCAGCCGGAAGCAGATTGGCAAGGTCCACATCGATGGTGTATTTATCCGGTCGGTATCTTTCAAGTCGCAACTGGTTGGATACCAGATCGACAATCTGGCTCTCGCTGACAATGCCTTCACGAACCAGAAATTGCCCCAGTTTCAAACTGCTCTTTTTTTGAAAGGGCAACGCCTCTTCCAGCTGCTTTTGGGTCAGCAGCCCGCCCTCGACCAATATTTCACCTAATTTCTTTCTTGCTCTCAATTTTTATCTCTTATTTGACGCGTGTTAGTGTTTTCTACCAAAATACGGATCAGCAAAATAAACCGATTTTCCATCCCATGAAGACACCACCTCTGAGTTGGACAAAAGTCCTGCAGGCATTAATGACAGCTCATTGCGTGCCGTTTGTTCATCCTTGAACAACCTGTTCAGAACCACGGAAAACTGCGTGCCGTTTTCAGGTGTCCAGAAAGGAATCAAGCGCATCGAAGGAGAGCGGTCGGGATAGTTTCTAAATACATTATAGGCGTCTTCGAGCTTATCGGTTTCGTCTACTTTAACCCACCACACGAGCCGGTCTGGAGGCGTTACCTCAACAAGTATGGCAGGCAAAGATATAATCTGACCGACCTCCACCCAATCGGGATCTTCTATATCGGGATTGGCCAGAATAAAGGATTTGAAGTATTTGGAATTAAAGTTGCCGTACACTCTTTGAATGATCTTTGAAAGCGTTTCATCGCGCCTCAGGGTTATCTGACCCAAAATCGATGAGTGGGTGGGCGCGGGAGTGGAGACAGCCTGGATGTCATCAGTCACCGCGGCCGCGACAACCGCCACCTGGATCTTATCTTCGATTCCGGGAGCTTCTTCAACTTTGGCCGATTCATCAGTTTTTACAATTTCTGTGGGCCTTATCGCCTTCTCATCTTTTTTTAGCGGTTCCACCATCTTTTGCGGTTGTGACGGCCTGGAAAATTCGGACGGTGCCAGCTGGGCCCTGACGGTCGGTGTACTGGCTTGGGGCAGCGGAGTGCTGATTTCGGGTTCGGGATTTTGTGAAAATAAGGCCTTAATATTTTGGACCCCCCGGGAAGGCAGGGTTATGATTCCATCCAGGGGCAGTATGGTCAGCAGGAGTAAGGCGGCCACACCGGCCAGGGCGGCACCGGCCATAATTATTTTTCTGCGGCGGGATTCCTCCGGAAATACCCTGCGCGCACAGGCTCGAACCAGAAAATAACCGGTTTTAGACCGGTTCTGGATAATCATTGACAGTATGCTCTGGTGACACAGGTTGATAATCTTGCGGGGATACCCTCCGGTGATGCGATAAATGGCCCCCAATGCCGGATACGTGAAAAGATTCAATTTTCGGCGGGAATTGCTGGATTTCTCCAGTCGGAATTTGATCATCAACCGGGTATCCCTGAAACTCAAAGGCTTAAGCTCGTGATAAAGATTGATGCGATCGGCAAAATTGGGGTATTTGCGGATGGTGTTTTCAAACTCCTTCTGGGCGAAAATGACAATCTGCAGCAATTTGTATTCATTGGTTTCATAATTTAAAAATTCACGCAGGATTTCCAGGCAAAATGCCGGTATTTTCTGCCCTTCGTCAATGATAAGGACAACTGTTTTATTTTGATCCACCCCTTTGCGAAAAAGGTAGTTCTTGATGTGCTCTTTGATCTGCCAGTCATGGCTTCCCACCACCGGCTTTTTGCCGACAAGCATTTTGGTTACGGTCGCCAGAAATTCCGAAGCATTGAGAAAGTGCGGATCGAGGATGAGATGGGTTTCTACCTCCTCCTTCTGGGCAAAGCGGCGGATGAGCTGACGGCACAATGTCGTTTTACCGGTGCCGACATCGCCGATGATTACGTTCAGGCCTCGCCGAAGCAGCAAGGAAAGCTCCAACTTCTGTAAACAATCCAGATGCTGCCGGGAATGAAAAAAAAACTCGGGATCCGGCGAGTTTGAGAAGGGTTCCTTTTTTAAATTTAATATACTGAAATAATCCATTGTTCTACCAACTTTGGATCGCGTGCATTCTGAGAGATTTTAGCCTGTAAAGAAAGCAAATAGCGTAAGAGAATAATGCCTAAATTGCCTAAAGTGCATTTTGAAATTTTAGGCATTTGTCATTCGCCATTCGACATTCGCCATTCGACATTCCTAGGGTTTGCCCCCCATTGCTCGGGGCTTTAAAATATGCGGGGTAATGAAAATGAGCAGTTCCTCCATTTGGTCCTTGTTGCTTTTATTCTTGAACAGGTAGCCCAGGCCGGGAATATCCTCTAAAAACGGTGTGCCTGTTTTCTTGCGGCTTGAAGTTTGTTTACTCAAACCACCGATAACGATGGTCTGGCCGTCATTCTGGATGACATTGGTTTCGGCGTTTTTGGTAATGATGGTGGGATTCCCAAGCACGGTCCTGGAAAAATCAGGCTCGTCCTTGTTCACTTTTATGTACATTTTGAGCGTGTTCCCGTCAATTACGTGGGGGATGACTCGCAAGGCCAGCACCGCTTTCTTATACTCAACTTTGACCTCTCCGTCTTCCACCGATTGGTAGGGCACATCCTGACCGCTCTCAATTAGTGCCATTTGATTGTCCAGGGTTGTGATCGAGGGACTTGACAGGATGTGGAGTTTGCCCTGAGCCTGCAGCGCCGAAAGCTGTGCGCTCAGCAAGTATTCCCCTAACCTGGTGTAAATAAGACCCAGGGTCATGGGATTGAAGCCGCCCAACCCCGCGGCCGGTAGATTGACTACCGAACCCGAAGTAACATTCAAATCACTTAAATCCGGGTTGACCGGCACTCCGTCTGATAGCCCGCCCTGCTGGCCGGTTACAATGGCCCGTTTGTCACCGCTTTTGCCGGCATAGACGCCGCCCCACTGGATGCCGAGTTCCCGGGCCACATCCTTGTTGGCCTCGACAATGATGGCTTCGATCAACACCTGGGGTGTGGGGCGGTCCAGCTTTTTAACGACTGCCAGAATCCGGTCCATATCGGTTCTAATGGCCTGTATTATCAACGAATTTGTGTGCTCGTCCACCAGAATCGATCCGGTCTGTTTGCCGCTTCTGTCCAGTGTCACAAATTTCTCAAGATTTGATTTGAGCTTGTTGGCTTCCGTAAATTTGACGGCCACAATCCGGGTCAAAGGTGTTTGCGTAAGCATCAGGGCCCGTTCGCGAGTTTTACTTCTAAGATCCGCATCCATGTCTTCGGCCGTCATGATGCGGATGATATCACCTTCCCAGGCGTAGCTCAGACCGTTGGTCCGCAGGATACTCGTAAACACCTGGTCCCAGGGCGCCTGGTGGATATTGATGTTGACTTTTCCGGTTACTCTTTCATTGAGGATGATATTCTGATCCGCAGCCCTGGCCAGTGCACGCAGCAGGACGGCGACATTGATATCGTTCATTTTAAGGCTGATCTTGCGGGTGGGAAGCGGTTTTGGGACTTCAGGTACTTGCGCTTCTTCCTCTTCCGGGGAAGCGATTTCAAATGGCTTTTCGTCTATCGGAGGCGGCTCGACCGGAGAAGTGCCCTTGGACTCTTCCGCCTTAACCCGCCACTGCTCATAGAACGGGTCCTGGACATCCTTTAAACCTTTTTTTTGAGCACACCCGCCCATCCCAGCAACCATCAGGAACAGACAAGAAATCCCCACAACAAATAGTTTAATCAGACGCTGATATTTTACCATATACCATTTATCCTATTCAGTTTCTTCCATTGGAAGGATCATTAATTTCTTATTTTTACCCGGTGGCGATACCATCACACGGTTGGGGAAAATACTGCGAATAATGAATCCACCCGACTCCAGACGGTCACCGGTTTCATATTCCATCCCGCTTATGATCGCCAGGCGCCTGTCACCCATCTGTAAAAAACCTGTGTACCGGACCCTGGCGTCCAGCACGGGAGCCGGGCCGGTGTCTACTTCCACTTTTTTAGGCTGGAGCTGAACGAAAGGATCCTGTTTCCATTCAGCTTGCGCTTTTTGTAAAATATAAGCCTGTTCTTTGGAAAGACCGCTTTTTGTTTTATCTGCAACCTTGGTGATAAAGGTGTTGAGCACTTCCAGTTGTCTGTCGCCGACGCTGCTGACAATTTTTGATTTCGGGGGTGTCGAAAAAAACAGAATATAAGCACCGTAGGACACCGACAGCACCATCAGAGCAACAATTATTTTTTCTCTGTTTGACATAAGTTACGAGTTGCGCGTTCTTCGATTTCGGATTTTAGATTTCGGATTTCGGATTAAATAGATATTGATCGGGTTCCAAGCTACGGGTTAAGGCACTTTCAGTGCCAGGTGATAGCTCCTAGCT
>JAIVWA010000142.1:4418-9331 GCA_049190255.1 Gammaproteobacteria bacterium
GGCGTCGGTTAGTCAAATAGGCTGAAATCCTTTAACCTAATCAACTATTTAACTTATCAACTATTCAACTAATCTTGGTTGCGCGTTTAAAATGACAGAATTCCTTTATTAAACCTCGCAACTCGCAACGCGCAACCCGCAACGCTATCTGTTCACTTCTGCGCCAGCCAAATTTTGAGTTTAAATTCCCTGGCGCCCTCAATGGCCCGGATTTGAATGTCTTCCATTATCTCCAACGAGGGTATTGTTCCCAGATCAACTAGAAAATCACGGAAATTCATAAAATCACCCGTCAAATTAATGCGCATCCGTAAATAGCCGCTTTTGCCAATCGCTGAAGTGACATCCGTAGTCAAATCTTGAATTTTAAGACCGTACCTGAATGCCATTTCCTGCAAATTCTCTGAAACTTTACTGATATCAGCTCGGTCCAGTTTGGCTTTTGGGGTTGACGGCAGCTCGGTTTGTTTTTTTTTCTTAGCCCGTTTTAAGAGGCTTTGAAAAACCGGTGCGAGTATTCGCTGCTCTTCAATCCGATCGCCGATTCTCTGAATGTCTTTATCCAATTCGGCAGATGTTTTTTGGGTCGGTATGATGATCAAAAAAACAAAGACAAGTATCCCGGCACCACATATTAAAAAGTATATCAGGCTTTCGATCGGAAAAATTGATAAAAATTTTTTCATTAATTAACCTACTACTATAACAGTTTTAAACGAGCGGTGAATTTCAGCACATCTTTATCTTTGTAACGCTCGAAAGACTTTTTACTGATTTTGGGTTGATCTAACATGGGCGAATTTTTAAGGTCCATCAAATAACCGGCCAGTGTCGATTCCAGGATCAGGCGGTCGCCCTCCACAATACCGTCCAAAACCAAGATTCTATTTTTCGATGTCTTTTTCTTACCTTTTTTCTTGCCGGGCGAGTTGGCAAGTTTGGTCGAAATGCTGATTAAACGGACACTGGCCGGTGTCAAATCGGTGATTTCACTGATGACGGCAACACCAAAATATTTTTTGCCGATTTCCTTGATTTCACGGCGGCTGGCCTGGGTTTCAGCAACCAGTTTTAAGATTAGATTTTTGTCCACCCGCAGGGTAATATTTTCAAGCTGCTGCTGGAGCTGCCCCAACCGGTACGCCTTGTCTTTAACCAGGCGATCCTGCCAGAAAGATACCCCGATACAAAGTACCATCACCAGCAAGAACCCTGCAAAAACACCGCGATTGACCCACTGGGTTCTGGCAGACTTTTGTTTGTCTTTGTAAGTATACAAAAAGTTAGGGGTCCGGGCATTGCTGGAAAGGGCCATGCCCATTGCCGGTACGAAAGCGCTTTGTTCCGATGGCTGATCAGGACCTGGCGCCAGGGACAGGAAATTGTCGCTATCGGCAAAGGGATTCAAAGTTTCGGTGGGGATGGCAAGTTCTTCGCCGATATAGTCCACAATACGCTGATGCGGATTCACTCCGCTGGAAATGAATATCTTCCCTATCCGGGCATTTTCATAGTTCAACGAAAAATGCCTCAACGTTCTTTCAACCTGTCGTACCAGTCTCTTAAGAGCCGGCAAAATCATTTTAAATATTTTATCTTCTTTAAGAAGGCGCTGTCTTTCGTCCAAAGGAGATGGCGCACGGTCATGAATGACACCAAAAAAAAGCTGCTGGGCCTGTTCCAGTTCATTTTTCAGCTTCTTTTTAATGGCCCTTATTCTGGCTGAATCTTTGGTAGGGGATTTGGCGATGGAAAGCTCAAACAAATTGCCTTCGATTTCGGTGCGCAAGGCCTCGATCATAGTTTTGACACCGGCTTTAATGCCGCGGGAAAGCATCAGATTTCCCTCTGAAAAGATGTCAATGCGGGACCAGTCCCGACCGATGTATAAACTGGAAACATTCATTTCATCGGTCCCAATCCGCCCCGCTCTCAAAAGACTCTGAAAGGCAAAGGGAACAATAGAAATACCCTGCAGAGGAAATCCGGCCTTACTGAAAATTTCTTTGAGTTCTCTGATTTCCTTTTGGAGGGCCGTGTAAGCCATTACGTCGATTTTGGGTCGATCATTTTCCTCGCTCTCACCCAGAATCTCAAAATCAAAGATGTTTTCTCTTTCATCAAATGCGGAAATTTTTTTAAACGACCAGTAGACCGAGTTGGGGATTTGCTTTGGATTTACTTTCGGAATTCGAATCTGACGGGTTTCAACCCTGGCCGACGGAATGGTGCACCAAAGCTTTACATTTTTTGAATTACCGCAAAAGTCCATCATAACGGGTCTTAAAAACTGAGGGAACTGCGGACTCTGACGATCAACATCCTGATCAAATGGGATTCTGGCGTACTCGAGCATCTCAAATTTTTGATCTGAAATCTGGCTCATTTTCACCATCTTTATGTCTTCGTGGCCCAGATCAAGACCCACTGTAATCGACTTTCGGAAGGATACCGAATTATTAAAAATGTTTTTCAGCCGATGACCGAAAGATCTCTGAGATGCAATACCGGTGGCGGTGTACTCCGATTTGCTATCATCGCGTATCAGATCCAGTAGCCGTTCGGTTGATGATACTTCATCACGTTTTACCAAAATTACTCTCCGTGCAAATCAGAAATTACAAAAAAAGAATCCCATCTACTCCTATAAATTATTAAAAAATTTAACCATCAAAAATTGCCGGATGCTGAATAACTACATTTTTAATTAATTCATAAACTCCCTGAAATGTCAATAAATAACGCTCATGGCAATCGAATCTTAGCGGCTCAAACGATAAGTGATATTTTTGAATTTCCCGCGCGGTTTTCATCTGCAGTGGCAGTTTAATTAAATATGGAAAAATTTTAATGATATTGCAAAATCGCCTTAAAATAACGACTTTTTGCAGTCGGTCTTCCAAAATTTAAATTCGTGCTTTGAGACTACCCCTATATATTGGTATATTCTGCAAAATACTTGAGTTGCGAAGCCACATTTTTGGGGGCCGGTCCTTTCCTGACTCCAGACCTCGTAAAATATTCCTTTTGACCAATTGATTTATGTTGATAAATCATGTAAGAAGATTTCCAAAATATAGCTTTGGTGGATTTGATGTAGTTTCTTGTTGTCAAACGGGCGAATAACCGCTAAGATTATTAATATTTAGATATGAAACCATGGGGTTATTTCCCTGCCACGGGGAAATTAGCCCAATAATCCGCCTGAGGCGGATTTCCATAAATTCACAATCCGCCTGAGGCGGACTAAGTGCCTAAATTCACATGCAGCCTATAATCGTTGGTGTCAGCAAAAATATCAATAGAATAAAAGAGTTGATCGACCAGGTCGCCGATACCGGGCTAAATACCATCGTATACGGTGAAACCGGCGTCGGCAAAGAACTGGTCGTCCAAAATCTGTATCAAAAATCCACCCGGGCGGGTAAGCCCTTTGTCAAGGTCAACTGCGCTGCGCTGCCGGACACGCTGCTTGAAAGTGAGATGTTCGGCTATGAGCAAGGCGCCTTTACCGGAGCCGAACGCCGCAAGCGGGGCAAATTCGAACAGGCAAGCGGCGGCGTTTTGTTTCTGGATGAAATCGGAGATATGTCGCTTCCACTGCAGGCCAAGCTGTTGCATGTGCTTCAGGGCGGTGACTTCAGTCCTTTGGGTTCTGAGAAAACCGTCAGGATGGGTGCCTGGGTCATTGCCGCCACCAATCATGAACTTGAAAATGACATGGCCAATGGTGATTTCCGGGAAGACTTGTATTACCGCCTGAGCACAATTAAAATTCATATTGAGCCGCTTCGCAGCCGACCCGAAGACATCCCGCACCTCATTGACCATTACGTCAAAATGTATACCGCTCAATTTGATGGGAAAGAGCTGTTGACACCCAGCCCGGGGATCATCGAAAAACTGACGACCTACCACTGGCCCGGCAATATTCGCGAATTACAAAATGTATTGAAACGCCTCATGATTCTGGGCAACGGTGAAGATAACCTTGACGATATGCTCATGGGCAATTTAAACCAGCCTCGCGCAGCCGGTATACCGAAATCAGCAAATCAATCTGCAACCCCCATGGATATCCTGGGATTTGACAGCAGCGCACCGCCGGATCTGTCCTCGTTGTCTCTTAAAAAAATCAAGAAAAAGGCGATGGATCGAGTGGAAAAAGAAGTCATCGCCTATGTACTTGAAAAAACCGGCTGGAACCGCAGTAAAGCCACCAAGATATTAAAAATCAGTTACAAAACACTTCTGTATAAAATCAAAGATTTGGGAATTAAACCGCCGGAAAGTTCCGAGGGATAGTATGGATTTTTTTTTACATTTCTGTGTAAATAATTTCACATATTACAAAAATTATCCATTTTCTTACAGGCCGGCGTGTCATTTCACACCGCTTAAAACGGGTGGAATATCCAACAACTAACCGATATCAATGTTAAATTTTCTATTGCCGATTCGATCTCTTTCCAAGACAATACGGTCAAATTATATGGCATATAAATTGCATTTTTAGGTTCACGCAGACTATTGCAGGAAACCTCCAGGCCTTTGTCAAAATCATGTCTTTAAGTGTAGGTCCTGACCATGGGAAAAAATGACAATGATATCTTAGAGCAGCTGGTTATTCTGGACAACGGAGGAAGACGCTCCGGGGGAGATCGTCGGAACTATTCCTACACCCTGCATATTCCGGAAAGAAGAAACGGACCGGACCGTCGCAGCGGTACCGACCGCCGAAAATTTCCTCGTTCCAAAGAGGTTTCTCAGACCCCATAAGCGCTAAGTTGTTTTGAAAGATGAACGTCCAACATCGAACGTCGAACATCGAACATCGAATAATGATGTCGCTCCGCTCCGCAATTCAATTTCAATTGTTTGCTTATTTCTGTTTCCTAAAAAATATCATTTCA
>JAIVWA010000143.1:0-9325 GCA_049190255.1 Gammaproteobacteria bacterium
GACATTCGATATTCTGCGGTTCTGCGGTTCGCTTTTAATGTAGTTTCATACAAGAGGTTCAGGGCTCAGGGTTACGGTGCGGCAATAGGCGCAATTTTCTAGGCCCTCAATAATAATACGATTGAGAAATACGGGCACGATACAGCCCAGATTTGCCTTAACCTTTGAACCCTTACCCCGAAACTCACTAACGCCATCTTTTCAATCCGAAATCCCAAATCCCGAATCCGAAATCGAAAGACCCTGAACCTCTGAACCCTGAACCTTAACGTTGCGCGTACTTTGCAGTATTAGAATATTATGCTATAAATGCACTTACTCTTTCGACCTGTTTAAGTTCCAACCTTAATTATAGGAGATTTCACATGTCAATTAAAGTCACATGGTACAGTCACGCCAGTTTTTTGATTGAAACCGACAAAGCCAGACTCTTGATAGATCCCTTTATTACCGACAATCCCCTTTCTCCGGTGAACGCCGATGATATTCAAGCCGATTACATCCTGGTGTCCCACGGCCACGGCGACCACGTGGGAGACACCATTCCGATCGCCAAACGGACCGGGGCGATGGTGATATCAAACTACGAAATACAAAACTGGATGGTGAACCAGGGCCTGGAGAACGTCCACCCCCAGCATATCGGCGGCGGCTTTGACTATCCCTGGGGCCGGGTTAAATTGACCATCGCCCAGCACGGCTCGATGCTGCCGGACGGCTCCTACGGCGGCAATCCCTGCGGATTTCTGTTCTACATCGACGACAAAAAGATCTATCACGCCTGCGACACCGGTCTGTTCTACGACATGAAACTCATCGGCGAAGAAGGTATCGATCTGGCAATTTTGCCGATCGGCGATAATTTTACCATGGGGCCCGATGACGCCCTGCGCGCCGTAAAGCTCATCGAACCCAAACAGGCCGTGCCCATTCATTACGACACCTTTGAGGTGATCAACCAGGATCCCCACGCCTGGGCCAAAAGAGTGGAAGAAGAGACGTCAACAAAGGTTGCGGTGATGAATCCGGGGGAGAGTATTGAACTCTAACGAGTTCATATGCAAGGCAACTTAAAGCTTATAGCTCATGGTTCATAGAAGGAATGCGCAGCATTCAAAAACAAAAATGGTTTCTAAATGCCAGATTTTATCTGATGGCAAGGCTAGAGGAGGAGAGAAAGCGCAGCGTACTTTGAGTACGTGAGCATTTAACTCCGACGATTAACGCAGCCATCGGATAAAAGATGGTGTTTAGAAACCATTTTTTTTGGCCCTTAACCTAAGGGCGGTTAGATCCCTCACCCGGAGGGCTTGCAGGAGGGTTCGGCAAAGCCGCCTGATCCCGAGGCTATCCCCTGAGCCCTGATACAGCCCGCCGACATCAGCTTTTCCACATCCTTACAATCGCACTCGGGACATTGGGGGGCCGGGTCATTGGAAGACAACGTCAGCTCTTCGAAACAGTGGCAGCACGCTTTGCACTGGTACTCATAAATCGGCATTGGGGACTCCTTGATATAATTTTTCTTAATAATAATGTCTTTCCCGGCCAAGTCAAGATCATTAAATCCGGTTGTTTCATTTCCACCGGCCGGATATGAGATCCGGCGCTGTCTTTTCGATATAGGGTCTCATTTCGATCAAAGCACTTCGGGCAGCGGCCGTCAATTTGTCAACTTCCCTGCCGCCCATCGGCGTGGAGATACTGAAAAATGCCCGGGTGGCGGCATAAATTCCTTGCTGCATTAGCAGCAGATGAAAAATGGTTCTCAGATCTACCCTGGCGGTGGCGGCACTGCGCCAGTCGGTGACTTTTTGATCTGTAAAGTGAATCTGAGCCAGCGAACCGGCGCCGGTTACCCGGGCTCGGATTTCAAGTTTTTCTAATACGCTGCGAAGATCGGTTCGAAGCTTTTTTCCCAGCTGATTGATGCGGTTGATTTCGGGTTCGGTTAGTTCCCCGAGGGTTGCCAATCCGGCGGTCATTGTCACAGGGTTTCCGTTAAAAGTTCCCGAATGCACCAGAAATCTGGTTTGAGCAGGCGAAAAATGATCCATTAAATCACTGGACCCGGCCAGGGCACCGACCGGAAACCCACCGCCAATGATCTTGCCAAGGGCCGTCAGATCAGGGGCAACACCATAGAGTTCCTGACACCCGCCCCTTGAAAGTCTAAAAGACAAAACCTCGTCAAAGATCAACGGAATCTTAAATTGCGAGGCCGTGTCTCTGAGCATTTTAAGAAAGCCAGGTTCCGGTGGTATCATCCCGCAGGACCCCGCGATGGGTTCCACGATGATTGCGGCCAGGTTATCGATATTTTCAGTGATAATTTTTTCCGTTATCTCGATATTGTTAAAGGGTGCAACTACACAGTTTTCTAACGCATCGGGCGGTATACTTTCATTTTCAGGCACGCTGTGCGGTCTATCAACCGGTCCCGCCTTTGCTAAAGCCGGCTTAATACTTATCTGGACAATATCATGGCTGCCATGGTACCCTCCCTCCATTTTTAATATTTTATACTTTCGGGTAATATATCTTGCCAGACCAATGGCCAGCATGGTGGCTTCGGTGCCCGAGTTACAAAATCTTATCTTTTCAGCCGAGGGCAATCTGCGGCACAATTCTTCAGCCATCAAACATTGACTTTCGGCGGGGGAACCATAAATAGTTCCCAAATGCATCTGTTCACAGACCGCTTTTACTATCCTGGGATGTGCATGGCCATGGATCAGGGAATTGTAGTTATTTTGAAAATCGAGGTACTCAAGTCCATCAACATCAAATATTCTAAATCCCGCGCCGTATTTCATAAAAGTTGGAAACGGCCGGTAAAACGTCACACTCCGGGTATCTCCCCCGGGCAGAAATCCGCAGGCTTTCTCATACAGCTTCCTGGAGTTAGGCCGTTTGGCTGCATAGGCAAGATAAATATTTTCAATAAACTTATCGGATTCCATGATATTTTCTTTTACATGAATGTTGTATTAATTGCAATTTCTGATTGGCCGGGCCGGATCAAATTTATCCGCAGATGAATTATGGCATTTTTTACCCAAAATAAGAATCAAATCCCAAAAAATTAGGTATTTTTTTTCTCAACCAATAGAGGGGTTTTCTATTTAACACCTTGAAATTCATATCAATATTTATAGAACCCTTTTCTGGCATGTTTTTTGTATCATAACTGTGGTTGGGCATGCAAAATGATACACATCCGACTTCAACCGGGCGATTATTGGCGTAAAATCCGGACCGGGGATGAAATGGTGGTGCCCTCAAAACTCACAGGGGTGGTTTGTCCTAGTATTTGTAAATCCTCTTCGGAATTTATATTTGGTGTTTTTGTCCATTAAGGATAACAAGAGGGAAGCTTTGGGCCTGACGACTGAAAAAAGAAAGCATAAGCGTCATCAATATGAAGCCTTTATCTCTCATGATATATTGTCACAGGAAGCAACGCCTGCCGGAAAAATTTATAATTTCAGTAAAAGCGGATTGTATTTTGAATCGAATGACACCTTCTATCCCACGGAGGAGATTTTTGTCGAAATCATAGATCATCCCCAATCATCTGACCCCGATTTCGAACTTCTTTTTGATGTCGAAATCATATGGCTTAAAAAATTGCAGGATGCTTCTTTCCGCTATGGTTATGGCGCCAAATTCAAATTTCCAGATGCGGATTTTGAAAAAAAAATTAGCCTGGCAACTTTGGAAAAGCCGCGTTTACTAAAACCAGAGTCGGAAGATAAAACCGAGGCCAGGGAATATCCCCGAAGACACTATGGCAAACCGATCGTTTTTAATCATAAAAATCAGGTCAGCAGGGGGTTGATTACTGACCTAAGCCGCGGCGGGGCATTTATCAAAACCGGAATAAAATTTTCTTTAGGTCAGAAAATTAAGCTTGTTATCACGGAAGGCAAGGTTAGCAAGGATTTAAAACGCCAGGGCTGGATTGTGCGTGTGAGCCCGGAAGGATTTGGCATCAGTTTTGAAAGACGGTCGGACTCAGAGCGCAGGTACGATATAGACCGTCGCATCGGTAAAAACCGCCGAGCAAGAAGTAAACCCGGAGACCCGGGCAAAAAAGGCCTCTGAGATATCATTTCTGGTGCCCACTACCAGGATTTTCAATTCCTAATTAGATCCGTACTTTCCCCCTTTTATAAAGTTTTCAGAATAATTGCCGATACTTTTATATATTGGTCCCTAACCCCATCTGGATCGACCCGGGACCGTATTCGTGTATCTTGCAATTAGTTTAGTTTTTTCATAAAGTAATGATTTAAGTCGTTCTGTATAGTAAGGGGATAAAAGATAATGTTGAAGGATTCCATATCCAAGACTCGTCAGGCTTTGAAAGAAGCTCAGCAAAAATATTCCGTAGAGTCGGCGGCTGCCATTGAGCAGGTGTATGGTGACATTAAAAATCTCAATACTTTTATTAACAAAGAAGTCGATATTATTAACAATGACAAGGCCCTTAATGATCGAACCAAAAGTAATGAGAGACGCAAGGTATTGGAGCAGGCCGGAAGAAAACTTGAAATTTTAAGAGAAAAAAGAACGAAATCGGCCCTGATAGAAGAATTGGAAACAAAGCTGGCAGATGAATCCGGAGCTGAGGATGAGTCGGCCTTGAAATTTCTGCGTGAGCGCGAGGTTCGCGACAGGCTTTACGGCATGCCGGCGGCCCAAATTTTATCTCATCTTGGAAAGTCACTTTTCGACGGCAGCAACCGGCTGGTATTGGATGCCATCCTCAATGCACCGGCCGGGTTCGAAATGCTTCCCGAAGACACCCTTCAAAAACTGCGAGAGGTTAGAACTCAAATATTGAAGCCGGAGATCGCAGCTGAACTCGATACGACCCGCAAGCTGAATACTTTGATGGAGCAAATTTTCTGGCTGGTTAAAAAAGAGATAGACGGCATGAGGCGTAAAGAGCTTCCTACATCTTTAATTATCAAAAAGTAAGATCTGAGGCCAATGGTGAATTTCAATTCCGACCAGAGAAAAAAAAACCGCTATAAATATGAAGCGACGATCTGGCATGATAATTTGTTTCCTGAAATTTTTCACGAAACAAAAATGTATAATTTAAGCAAGGGCGGAGTATATTTTGAATCCGATCAAACCCTGTATACCGGAGAGAAAATCTACATTGCCATCAAAGATCCCTCTGCGTCTGCCAATGATTATAAAGATTGCGTTCAGGTTGAAATTAAATGGCGTAAAAACTTAAAAGACGCTACAGTTCGTTACGGCTATGGTGCTCAATTTATCGATTCCCGCAATGCCTTATTGGAATCCATCGACATGGCCAATCTTAGCACAGACAGCCTGCAGGAAAACGGCCATAAGAATAAACAAGACTCCCGCCAGGACCCACGGTCCCCTTACCGCAAAGTAACTTTTTTCACCACCCAAAGCCGGAACTACAAGGCCTTTATTACCAATATCAGCCGCTCCGGCGCCTTTATCGTAACCACATATAAATTTTCCGTGGGGCAGCAGATAATCCTGGTTATTCCCGGAAACAAAAAGCACAGCGTAATGAAGTTGAAAAGTTCGGTGGTCCGATTAAGCCCCAAAGGCGCCGGCGTGAAATTTGACCGCCGAACCGGCAGGGAGCGCCGCAAAGGTTTAGACCGCAGAAGGAAAAAGAAAAGAACCATTCAGGAAAAAGCCCGGTAGTTTTGCGCTGACGCATATATCCTTCCCAAATCGCAAATAAGTCCCTCCATACGACAACGCCCCCTGCATTCCCATTTAAATGAGGCATTAGAACTTGTACGAAATCTAACAGAGGCTTTATCCCTTTAGCCTCCCCGCCCCGCCTGCCCTGCTTCTAAACTTCTCATATTCCAATCTTCTATAAACTTTCTCCTTATCGTTACCAATTCGTAATTTAATGTATAAAAGAATTACACATCCATCAGCAAAGCTTCACCGATGGTGAACCGTTTGTCCGGAGGCAGTCGATAGTCAACCGCGCTGACAAATCTGCGGTTGACGGCTGCCAGCAAGCTGTTCAGGTAGGTCAGGTCAATAACGTCGTCTGCGGGGATGGGGGAAAGATTCCGGAAGTTTTTCTCGCAAAATCCGATTGAGCGGTGACCCCGGTATTCGGTGAGCATGGGCAAGCCGTGGGTCCGGCAGATGACGGCGCGGGCATCGTACATAAGGCAGGCGCCGTCTTCCAGCAGCGGACAGGGGCCGAAGGAATTGGTGTGCCGGGCTTTGTGCCGGATGCGGCGCCTTAAGTCCGGTGACCGCTTTTGCAGCGCCAGGGCCAGGGACACGGCTTCGACGGGATACACCGAAATGTGAATCCGGCAGCAGTTGCCGGCACAACCTTTGGTACAGACAATGTGGTCTTGGTGCCTGTTGATAATCCGGCTACAGCGCTGATCCACATCGGTGATCAATTTTTGATATTCTTTGAGCGCTTTCAATTTAAATGTCTCGGAATTTCTACAACTTGATGAAAATATTGGGTATTTTTTGAGGCCTGAATTTTGGTCTCAATCATGGAATAGTCGCGTCCAGGTTTTGACATAGCCGAACCTGTTTATTATATCCTTATTGTTCAGTATTTCCGGATTCCCGCCTGCCAGGGAATGACATACCGGGGGATATCTGCTATATTGCCTTCATAGGGGAAACATAAACAATTTACGTACTTGAAATCTTACTCATCAAAAATTTAGGAAGACAGGATAAATCCATAATAACACATCCAGCAAGTCATATGATCCTCATCACCGACGCCCACATTAGCAAAGCTGCCGGAAACCATGCAACCTTTTTCAGGATGCTGGAGTCTCTGGAAGGAAATCATCAGGATCTGATATTTCTGGGTGATATTTTTGATTTGTGGGTCGCCCTGCCCCGCTACGAGGACGAGACCCATCACAACTTTGTCGCCTGGTGCCGCGAGCAGAAAAAACATCGCACCATCGGTTTTATGGAGGGCAACCGCGAATATTTTCTGGCCCGGCAAAGGGCGCAGGCCTTTTCATGGTGCTCCGCAGCGGCCTGGCGGCGGGATGATGCCGGCACCCTTTTCGTGCACGGCGATCAGATCAACCGACGGGACCGCAATTATTTAAACTTTCGAAAATTTGTCAAAAACCGAGCCTTCCTATTCATCCTGCGCATCCTGCCCTTTGGGCCTCGAATGGTAGAGTCGTTCAAACGGGGTTTAAAAAAAACGAACCTGGAGTTCCGGTTGCACCTGCCCCTGGAGGAAGTTAAACTATTTGCGGAATCCCGATTTGCCGAAGGCACCGATACCATTTTCGTGGGCCATTTCCACCAGGAATACCTTTACTGCAATGCGCATTTAAAAAAACTTTATGTTTTGCCGGACTGGTTCGGCACGCAAAAGGTGACGGTCTTTGACCGCGATACAAAAAAGGTCGCTTTCATTCACTGGGAAAAAATCAATTAACTGCCGAATTTTTCCATCCAATCCCGGCCGGACCGTGAAGACCGGTAGCCGGTAATGCCGGATTCTGGATTCCCGCCTGCTGCGCGGGAATGACAGCGCGCCGGCGGCGCTTTTCTATTGGGAGATTCGACAGCTCAGGGGGCCGAAAGAAGAAGAAAAAACTGCCAGAGGATGACGGCTGAAAAGGTGAAGATCACGTAGCTGAATAAGGAACGGGTGTACATGTTGACAGGACTGAGAAAAACATTTTTGCAGAAAAGTAAAGCGACGACGCCAAAGCTGGTCAATATGTATTTGGCAATGATAAAGGGCAACGGCCCGTGTTCAAGGAAATAGGCCATCACCGGATTAAGCTCGGATGAGCCCTTCTCTATTAATACCAGGGTCAGAAAGGCATCCAATATACTGAGCATTAAAATAGCGGTGATGGCTGCAAATATTTTCTGGTTGTAGCGGTCGAAAAAATAGGCCCTGTCCCTGTCTTCTTCACGGCGGGCCTGTTCCCGGCGGCCATTGACCAAAAAATATTTAAATTGGGCTTTTTTATTATTTCTGCGATCCGTTCCGCGGCGTCTCTCCAGATAAGGCCACTCACAGGTGTCCGCCTGGAAAATGGATTTGCTTTCACTGGTATTTTCCATATTTTAATTAGCGTATTCGCAACTCGTGGCGGCATCCGGGCTGGATGCCCCTGGTGTTAGCGTTATTTTGATAGTAAAATGCTGGGATAAGAGTCGCCGGTGAACAATTATTATTTGATATTATTCACTATTATAGCTATGGACAAACCTGCAGACGCAGGATTCGCCAGCCTTCGATTCGCGGTACAGCGACTACCAAACAATATCGGCAAAACAGGATGCGACTTTAGGTATTTTTCCCCTAAAAACAAAACCAATTTTTGAAAAGCAGATAAAAATGAATCTATTTAGCGGTATTAAATATAATCTACGCGGTCTGGGCATGGGGTTGAAAAAAGCGAAACCACCCTGCGATATTCTGCGGTTCATTATTCTGCGGTTCTGCTGTTCAACCTCTGAACCCTGAACCTTTGAACACGGAACCCTCATTTTAAGGTGTGGCTATGGAAATTAAAAAAGCAGATAAACTGACGGACCTGAAATGGTTGAACATGTTCGATGTGGCCTATGTGGATAAAAACGGCCGCAACAAATCATGGCAAATCGCCACCCGCGCCCGAGAGCCCAAATGTGTCACCGGCCGGTTTACAAAGCCGGATGCCGTGGTGATTGTGCCGTTTCACACCCCGGAAAATAAAATCGTGATCACCAAAGAATACCGGGTGCCCCTGGCCGATTATGAGTACGGGTTTCCGGCTGGTCTTGTCGATGACGGTGAAAGCATCGAGCAGGCTGCCCGACGTGAACTGAAAGAAGAAACCGGCTTAACTTTGACCCGGGTCATCAGCATCAGCCCGCCGATCTATTCTTCGGCCGGTATGACGGATGAATCCGTAGCGATGGTGTACATTGAGTGCAGCGGCAAACCCTCTACAGCTCTCAATACCGCGTCTGAAGCAATTGAAGTCGAACTCATCTCCCGGTCTCAAGCATCCCGACTGTGTGAGGATCCGGCGCTAAAATTTGATGCCAAAGCCTGGTTGGTGCTATCCAAGTTTGCACTCAATGGGCCCCTGTGATTCGGGGGATGACATAGAGATAGGCCCTTAGGGGCCTTTATATAGCAACATGTTGTCAGAAACTGAAGGTGTCAGGTGTCAGGTGTCAGCCTGAACGTCGGAGCGTCCAAAAGACGCCTCTATTTGTGGAGACTCCATAATACAGTGTTAGTGATTTAGAAATTTCGCCAATAGTTGCTGACACCTGACACCTGACACCA
>JAIVWA010000144.1:0-9250 GCA_049190255.1 Gammaproteobacteria bacterium
GTAAACGTAATCACCCATATCACCCCTCTCTCCGAGCTGTAGGCTCTACGAGCCGGAAGCCGGGGTGGACCAAAGCCCTATGGACCCGGATCTTTACTAAGATGTATCAGTCAGGCTACATGTAGATTGATTGCTACATAGTTTTCATACACTTTCCCAAAGAGAATGTCGAGTAAAACAGCGTCATATTTTTGTATAAAACATAAATTTTGAATAGTATTCATTGGTTATCCAAAGATGAGATTTCCTTTTTAATTAAAATAATGGGTTTTTAAGTCATGGTCTGAAACTTGCTTGGCGATGATTGTGTGAGGATAAGCGCCGTAAAAATTTTCCAGACGAACAGGAGGAGCCATATGGAAGAAACCAGAAATCCGGCCGACACAAAAGAACCGGCCATTAAACGTGAGGAGATTTTGTTTCTTCCGGATGCCAATTTTAACGCCAATAACGTTTGCGTCGTTACCGGGGCGGGGACCGGTATCGGCAGAGCCACAGCGATTGCTGCAGCCGCCAATAATTTGATGACGGTGGGATTGGATATCAATGAAGCCGAGGGCAATATTACCCAAAAAATGGCCCGTGAAATGGGCGGGCAGATGATCTTTATTAAAACTGACCTTACCCGGGATGACGAAATCGAGACCGCCATACGGGAGGCGGCCAAGCTGGGGACCATTAAATATCTGGTCAATATCGCCGGAATTCAACATATTGATTCCGTCGATAATTTCCCCATGGAAAAATATGATCAAATGCAAGCACTGATGCTCAGAGCCCCTTTTTATCTTTCCAAGTTATCCATTGCCCATATGAAAAAAAGCAGTGACGGAATCGGTGTCATCGGCAATATGGCTTCCGCCCACGCCCATATCTGCACCCGGAACAAACCGGTGTATAACATCACCAAATTCGGTTTAAGAGCCTTGAGTCAGTCCATTTCGGCCGAGGGGGAGGGCCGGATACGCTCTTTCACCATCAGCACCGGTTTCGTCAAAACACCCCTGGCATTAAACCAGATCCCTGTTCAAGCGGAACAACGGGGCATTACACCTGAAGAAGTGGTCAGAGATATCATGATGGGGCCATCCCGCATTAAGGAGATGATGTCCCCCATCGAGGTCGGCAACCTTTTCGTTTTCGGGTTTTCACGGTTTGCAAAATATCTCATCGGCGGTGATTTGCTGTTTGATGGGGGGATGGTGCTGACTTACTGAGCAGGTTGGTGTTAATTGAAAAATTCCTATTTTTCGATTTCCAAATTTAAAGACAGAAAGGGGGTGATCATCAAATTACGAGAATCGGCAGGCCGAATGAAACGAATGTTAGGAAGTAAGGACAGTATCATTCATAAAAGGAGAAGAATTATGAAATGCAAGATTACCATAATCGTTTGCGCATTGATGTTGTTAGGCGGATTCACAATTGCGGGCACCAGCCTGGCGGCGGAGCCCTATCACCTGGGGGTTAATCTGGCAATCACCGGCACGGGGGCGCTTTACTGCAAAGACGGTGTCGACGCCATCAAGCTGGCGGTCGAAGAGATTAATACTCAGGGCGGTTTCCTGGGTAAACATCCGATCAAACTCTTTATCCGGGACACCCATACAAAGCCCGATGTTGCCGTGCGCGAAGCCAGGGACCTGATCTTAAGAGAAAAGGTGCGGACCATCCTGGGAACCTATTCCAGCGCCTGCGCTGTAGCAATTAAGCCTATCGCCCAGGAATATAAGGTTCTTCACATCCCGGCCATCAGCAACTCGGAAAACATCACCAAGGTCAATTTCAGCCCTTACACCTATCAGGTGGTTCCCAACAGTTATATGCAGGCCAAAGCCGTTGTTCTGGGCGTCGCCGAACTGGCCAAAAAGAAAGGCTGGAAGACTTATATCACCATTGCCTCGGACTATGAGTGGGGCCGGTCCACCCAAAGCAACACGGTGGCGCTTTTGAAACAGTTCGCACCGGATTTGAAACTGAAAAAAGAGTTCTGGCCGCGACTCGGCGAAACTCAGTATACTTCCTACATTACGGCGATCATGGGTCAGAAGCCGGATTTCGTGATTGGCTCGGTGGCTTCAAAAGACAACGTCGCCTGGATGAAGCAGGCCAAAGCCTATGGATTTTTCGAAAAAATTCCCTATCCCGGATCGCTGATCAGTGTCTCGGAACTCATCATTCAATCCAAAAGTCTCACCCGTGGGCTGGTCGGCCTAAGCCGCGCTCCCTTCTTTGCCCACCTGGATGTGCCCATGATGGCCAATTTTGTCAAAAACTTTAAGGCCAAGTACGGCCGCTATCCGAGTGACTGGGCCGTGATGGAATATGATGCGGTCAATGTCTTAAAACAGGGAATCGAAAAGGCGGGCAGCATCGATACGGATAAAGTCAAAGACGCCCTGAAAGGCGCGACCGTTGACACGACCCGCGGCCGGCTCTATTTCCGTACGATTGACAACCAGTTAAGCTGCTCTTCCTATATCGGTGTGGTGGCTGACGATCCCAAGTACCCCTTTCCCATCTACCATGACCTGGTCGAGGTTAAGGGTCCGGATTCCTGGCGGCCCGAAGAAGAGATAGTCGCCGCCAGATCGCAATAAAACCAACCGAGGAAAGCATATGGACGCTTCATTGGTTTTTGCGCAGTTTTTGAGCGGACTGTCCCGGGGCATGATGTTGTTTCTCATCGCTTCGGGGCTGTCCCTCATTTTCGGTGTGATGAACATTCTTAATTTTGCCCATGCGACACTATGGCTGGTCGGGGCCTACGTTTGCTACACTTTCTGGTTCCTGATGCAGGATTATGCTTTTGGCCTGTGGCTCAGTATACCCCTGGCGGCCCTGGTTCTGGCCGCTATCGGCTGGGTGATCGAGGTGGTGTTAATCCGGCGGGTATACAACCGCGAGCTGCCGGAACAACTGCTGCTGACCTATGCCATGGTCCTGATTCTCGGCGATTTGATCAAGATCATCTGGGGGGTGGAAGACAAGCTTATCGAGCGGCCGCCGCTGGTGGAAGGCCCGGTGTTTATCTTCGGGATGCCGTTTGACTCTTATTTTATTTTCGTCATCCTGATCGGATTGTCCGTGGCCGTCGGGCTGTGGTGGTTTTTGAAAAAGACCCGCTACGGTCATATTGTCAGAGCCGCGGTCTTCAGCCGCGAGATGGTGAGTGCCCTGGGAATCCCGATCCCCAGGATCTACACCGGGGTGTTTGCCCTGGGGATTTTCATTGCCGGTCTGGCCGGTGCGGTTCAGGCACCGGTGGGATCGATTACGCTGGGAATGGATATGGCCGTCATCATTCAAGCCTTCTGCGTGGTGGTCATCGGGGGGTTTGGAAGCCTTCTGGGTACCTTTGTGGCGGCCATAATTGTCGGAGAAGTGTATGCCTTCTCAATCCTTTTCTGGCCCCAGGGCGCCCTGGTTCTGATATTTATTGTGACCGCATTTATATTGATCATACGGCCCTGGGGTTTGTTTGGAACGCCCACCAGGGCTTAAAGAGAAAAAACAACTCCAAAAAGGTGTGATCCTATGCTTAGATACTGGTGGCTCGGACTGATCTTTATTGCCCTGCTTCTTTTGCCCCTGGTTATCGGGGAATTCTGGGTTCACGTCGCGATTGAGATTTTGATTCTCGGGCTGTTCGCGGTGAGCTTTAACATGATTTTTGGCTACATGGGCCAGCTCAGCTTTGGACATGCGGCCTATTTCGGGGTGGGTGCCTATGCCACCGGCCTGCTGCTGGTAAAGACTTCTGTCTCCCTGCCGGTCGCTCTGGCGGTTTCCATGGTCACGGCGGGATTGTTTGCCCTGGTCATCGGCTATTTCTGTGTGCGCATGACCGGTATCTACTTCGCCATTTTGACCTTGGCCTTCGGACAAATGCTTTACTATATCATTTTCCAGTGGTACTCATTTACCGGCGGCGACGATGGCTTGCAGGGCATCGTTCCGCCCGAATGGCTCATGAGTGCTTGGGCCTATTATTACTTCACCCTTTTTATTGTTATCGCAGCCCTGATCGTGATGTGGTTTATCAGTGAATCGCCTTTCGGGTATACCATGCGATCGATTCGGGAAAACGCCGACCGGACCCGTTTTATCGGTATCAATGTTAGAAAATATATGCTTATCAATTTTGTGGTGGCGGGCATGTTTGCCGGTTTGGCCGGTGGTTTATTAGGGCCCTTCAATCGGAGCATTGCCCCGGACCTGTGTAACTGGCACCAATCCGGCGTGCCGGTCTTCATGACCGTCATCGGCGGTCCCCTGGGGTTTTTCGGACCCATGATCGGCTCGGTAATCTACACCTTTCTGTTTGCCTTTGTCACGGGCTTTACCGAATACTGGCCGCTGACCATCGGTCTGGTGATTGTCTTCGTTGTGTTGTTTATGCCGGGTGGGGTCCTGGGGCTGGCCCAATCAAAGTTCAAGACCTTTAGAGCCAGAGATTTGATGGCCGAAACACAGGGACCCATGGATACGGAGACATAAAAATATGGCAATTCTTAAAGTGGAGCATCTCAACAAGGCTTTCGGCGGGCTTGTGGCGACCTGCGATGTCAGTTATGAGATGCAGAGCGGGGAGCTTTCCGCCATTATCGGCCCCAATGGGGCCGGGAAAAGCACCTTCTTTAATCTTCTGACAGGGTATCACCGAGCAGATTCGGGCAGGGTGCTCTTTCAGGGCCAAGACATTTCCAACTGGCCGCCCCACAGAATTTCCCGGCTTGGCATCGCACGGGCCTTTCAGGTCAGCAATATTTACCTTGCCCTGACAACTTATGAGAATATTCGGCAGGCGATCCTGGCCCAGCAAAAAAGGACGCTCAATTTTTTTACGCCGGCTCACCGGCTGGCAAAAAAAGAGACTGGGGAGCTGCTTGAAGTAGCGGGTCTTTCCCAGCATGCCCACCTGATTGCCGGAAACCTTTCCCAGGGAGATAAAAAACGCCTGGAACTGGCCATCGCTCTGGGCAGTAACCCTGAATTGCTCTTTCTGGATGAGCCGACGGCCGGGATGTCCAGGGAAGAAACCCATGAGACGATGAACCTGGTCAAACGATTGAACCGGGAGATGGGTCTGACCATTCTATTTACCGAGCATGATATGTCGGTTGTTTTCGGATATGCCAAGCGGCTGACGGTATTACATCAGGGCGCCATCATTGCCGAAGGCAGCCCGGAGGAGGTCAGATCCAATGAAACGGCTCAGAAAATTTACCTCGGGGAGGAGGCATGATACTGGATGTCAGACAGATCAATACCTACTATGAGACAAGCCATATCCTTTTTGATGTTTCTCTCAGTGTCGACCGCGGTGAAATCGTTTGTTTACTGGGTCGCAACGGGGCCGGCAAGACCACTACCATGAGAAGCATTATGGGTTTGACGCCACCCAAATCGGGCAGTGTCCAATTCCATGGTGAGGAGCTTCGCAGCCGGCCGCCCCATTACAACGCCCAAAAAGGAATGGGATATGTGCCGGATAATCGCTTGATCTTCCCCGACCTTACGGTGCTTGAAAATCTGGAACTGGGGCGCAAGCTTCCCAAAAATTTTGAAGGCGACCCCTGGACGGTCGAGCGCATCTATGAACTTTTTCCGATTTTCGCTGATAGACAGCATCAGCACGGCGGAACACTCAGCGGGGGTGAGCAGCAGATGCTGACGCTGGCAAGGACCCTGATGGGAAATCCCGACCTGCTTCTTTTAGATGAGCCCGTGGAAGGACTGGCCCCTCTGGTGGTCAAGGACCTGCGGCAGCAAATTTTAAAGTTAAAGCAAATGGGACTGACGATTCTCTTTTCCGAGCAAAATGTCAAGTTTGCCACCCAGACATCGGATCGGGCCTATGTGATCGACGGAGGGAGAATTAAATATCAGGGAAGTATCGAAGAATTAAGTGCCAATGAGGAGGTAAAGCAAAAGTATCTGATGATCTGAATTGACGCCAGCCAGATCCTTGTAGGACCGCTGCAGGGACCGAACTCTTTTTTGTTTCTTGCGCATGATTGACAGACACTGCGGTTAACGCTACAATTTCGCAGCCGCGCATCGTTGCGGCTGCCGGGCAATAGATCAAGGAATGAATATCATCACCGTGTCCGGCCAGATTCCTTTAAATGGTAGTGCCTGGAGGAGCCATGAAGCGATTCGACAATCCGGACGTCATCATTGCCGATGTTATGGACAGCCACGGTAAGTGGCGTGTGAATAAGCCGGCCGTGATCTGTGGCGATGAGCGCATTACCTGGGGAGAGTTCAACCGCAGAATCAACAAGGTCGCCAACGGTCTGATAAAGCGGGGCCTGCAAAAGGGTGACAAGGTCAGTCTACTGTCGACCAACAGGCTCGAGGTGCTGGAAATTCTCTTCGGTACGGTCAAGGCCGGCGGGGTCATCGTGCCGCTTTCGGCCATGGTGCCGGGGGATTCCCTTGCCCGCATGGTGATCGATTCGGACTCCAGGTTTCTTTTTGTCGGACCCGGGCAGCAGGACAACATTGGCCCCTATCGATCAGAGTTCAGCAATATTGCTGCGGACGGCTTTTTTGCATTGGGTGAGCCCGTCGAGGGGTGGAATTCCTACCAATCGCTGGTTGATGAGAGTTCGGATGAGAAACCGGGCATTTCCCTGATCTATGAAGACCCGTTCAACATCATGTACACTTCCGGTACCACCGGGGTGCCCAAAGGAATCCTGCACAGCCATCACAACCGGACGCAATTTGCCAGCATGTTCGCCATCGATTACCGCATCGATTCCAGCGCCGTCAATATCGTAACGACGGCCCTTTACGCCAACGGCACCTGGCTGACCATGCTGCCGACGGTCTTTGCCGGTGGTACTTTGGTGGTCATGCCCGCCTTTGATCCCAAAGCCTTTCTCGAACTGGTGCAAACGGAAAAATGTACCCACACCTTCATGGTTCCCACCCAGTTCACGGTTCTTTTGGAACAACCCGACTTTGCCAATTATGATTTAAGCTCGATGAGAGTCTGGAACTCCGCCGGCTCTCCCCTGCGCACCCGGACGAAGGCCGAGGTGCTGAAAAGGTTTAGCGGAGAGCTCATAGAGCTTTGGGGCTTGACGGAAGGGGTCGCCACCACCTTAAAGCCGGAGGACATGGAAAACAAAATGGAATCGGTGGGACTTCCGCTGGCCGGCTGGGATGTGCGCATCATCGATGAGCAGGGGCAGGAGCTTGCCCGGGGGGAAGCCGGAGAAATTGTGGCCTTCAGCTCGTTTTTGATGCCCGAATATTACAAACTTCCGGAAAAGACCGCCGAAGCGATCTGGCTGGACGAGAGGGGCAAAACCTATCTTAAAACCGGTGATATGGGAAAGCTCGACGAGGACGGGTTCCTTTACATCCTGGACCGCAAAAAGGATATGATTATCTCCGGGGGGATCAACATTTTTGCCAGCGACATCGAAGACGTGCTGACCCGTCATCCGGCGGTGCAGGACGCCATTGTTATCGGCATCCCCCACCCCAAATGGGGAGAGACTCCGATCGCGATGGTGATTGCGAGGGAGGGCCTATCGATCTCGGAGGAAGAACTCATCGCGTGGGTCAACCCCAAGCTGGCCAAGTATCAGCGAATCTCCAGGGTGGAGTTCTGTGATGATTTCCCCCGCAACGCCCTGGGCAAGGTTTTAAAGAGGGAACTGCGGGCGCCATATTTTGAATAGAGTTTTACCATTTATACCGCGTGTGCAAGTAAAGGGAAAACTAACATGAGTACAGAAACTATTCTAAAAGACAAAGCTATTTTAGTCGTGGACGACGAGCCGGATATCCTGGATTCCATTGCCGAGCAACTCGATATGTGCCGAATATACCGGGCCAAGGATTATGAGATTGCTTTGCAGCTGCTGGCTGCCTTAAAATTCGATATCGTCATCCTGGACGTAATGGGCGTCCGGGGTTTTGAACTGTTAAAAAAATCGGTATCCAAAGGGTTTCCTACGGTAATGCTGACCGCCCATGCGATGACACCGGAAGCCCTGAAAGAATCGATCCAACTGGGGGCGGTGTCCTTTCTGCCCAAAGAAATGATGGCGGAACTGGACACTTATCTGGCCGAAGTCGTCACCGGGAGCAAAAAGGTGGTTTGGAAGAACCTGCTCGATAAATTAGGCGATTATTTTGAAAGGCAATTTGGTGCGGACTGGAAAGAAAAAGATGACTTTTTCAAAAAGTTTGAAGAAGAATTAAGTGATAGTAAAAAAGAACCCCAATAATGCCTAATATTGAAGGGAGGTTTTTTTATGCGCCTGGAAGACAAAGTCGCCCTGATTACCGGAGGAGCCGCAGGGATCGGAAAAGCCACTGCCGTCAGGTTCGCAGAAGAAGGAGCGTCGGTGGTCATCTGCGATGTGGATACAAAGAGCGGCGAAAAAACACTCAAGGAATTAGGCCCGGATGCTGCGTTTTATCAGGTGGACGTCACCGACCGCGCGTCGGTGGATACCTGGGTTAAAAGTGTTTTGGAAAAATACGGGCGAATCGACGTTCTGGTTAACAATGCCGGCATTGTGCGTGACAGCCTGCTGGTCAAAATGAAAGAGGGTGAACTCATCCGGCAGATGCCGGAGGACGATTTTGATCTGGTGGTATCGATCAATCTCAAGGGGGTGTTCAACTGCACCCAGGCGGTGGTGCCGGCCATGATCCGGCAGGGCGGCGGCGTGATCCTCAACGCGTCCTCTATCGTCGGTATGGACGGGAATCTGGGCCAAACCAACTACATTGCCACCAAGGCCGGTGTCATCGGCATGACCAAGGTCTGGGCCCGGGAGTTGGGACGCCACAATATCCGGGTCAATGCCGTCGCACCGGGGTTTACGGCCACAGATATCATCTCATCGGTCCCGGATGAAATCCTTGAGGGCCTGAAGAAACGCACGCCCCTGGGCCGCCTGGGACAGCCTCGGGATATCGCCAATGCTTATTTGTTTCTGGCTTCCGAAGAAGCCAGTTTTATATCCGGAAACGTCCTGCGGGTGGACGGGGGCCTTGTTGTGGGAACATGATATTTACATGGGCTGTGTCCCTAAAGATATAAAACTCTCACGGGGGATATCTAAGTTCAGTTAAATATTTACAGGGTGAAAATCCCAAGCACCAAATAGCAAATTATGGTTCGACAAGCTCACCACCCTGAGCCCAGTCGAAGGGCAAATCTCAAATTCCAATTACACAAATTCCAAACCTGTTTCCCCCCTTTTGGAATGAC
>JAIVWA010000145.1:0-9175 GCA_049190255.1 Gammaproteobacteria bacterium
TATATGGTTTCAGGTGTTCCGCCGGAGGCGGATCACCTGAAACCTAATCTTCAAATCCCGGTGATAAGGAATAAATGACTGCCATTTACCAACAGCAGTGATTTACACCCGAAGTTACGGATTAGGCGAACCACCATCGTTCGCCATTTCTCATGCCATCCAGAGCCATGTGCCCGGAGATAGGTCCATGTGCCAGCTTATCTGAACTGGCTTCAACCATCTGGTTGAACATGGGAACAACAGTTCCGCTGTCATTTCTGCATATTTCCTGCATTTCCCAGTAAAGCTTTCTGCGTTTATCCGTATCCAGCTCTGCTCTTGCGCTGATCAGCAGTTTGTTAAAACGTTCATTATTCCATAGTGTATCATTCCAGGGGGCCCCGTCTGAGTATGCAACTGAGAACATCATATCTTCAATGGGACGCCCCCCCCAGTAACACATGCTCCACTCTTTTTTCATCCAGACATTGCTCCAGTACCCGTCATCAGGCTCCCGGACAACATTTATGTTGATGCCTGCTTTTTTGGCCTGTTCCTTCATGAGGACGGCAGCGTCCACTGCTCCGGCAAATGCGGCATCGGCAGCATGCAGATTAAAGGTATGGTCCAGCATGCCTGCTTTTTTCATATAAAATTTGGCCTTGTCCGGATCATATTTTCTTTGCTCCAGGTCTTTTGCATAATATTTATTTACCGGTGCAATGGGATGATCATTGCCGGGTTCGCCATAACCGCGTAATATTTGTTTCACTAATTGTTCACGGTCAACAGCAAGCTTTAAGGCCATGCGAACATTATTGTCACCGTATGGTGTTTGATCCAACCGCATGGGGATGGTGTAGTGTGCTGTTGCCGTTATGGCTGTGACATTTACCCCCGGCATCCTTTTCATGAGATGTGCTGTTTTAAGTTCAACACGATCCATATAGTTTATCTGGCCGGTCTTTAATGCATTTGTTCTGGCATTGGTATCCGTAATAGACAGGGTTTCGATCTCATCAAAATGGGCCCTTCCATCTTTCCAGTAGTTGGGATTGCGTTTTGAAAAAGCTCTGACGCCCGGTTCCCAGCTCTCCAGAATGTACCCCCCGGTACCGATGCCCTTTTCCCATTGCGGGCCTTCGGTTCCGGCGGGACAAATGGTTAAGTGATAGTCGCCCAGGATAAACGGAAAATCAGCACTGCCCCCGGAAAGCTCAAATATAACTTCATGTTTTCCGTCAGCTTTAATATTTTCAATACTTTTTAAATATCCTTTAGCTGCAGATTTGGATTTTTCGCCCAAATGGTGGTTTATGGAAAAGATCACATCCTCTGCTGTCATGGTTTTGCCATTGTGAAATTCTATGCCCTTGCGCAGCTTAAACGTCCACACTTTTGCGTCAGGAGTTGAACCCCAGGACTCAGCAAGTTCAGGGATGGCATTGAAATTGTGATCGATTTCCACCAGACAGTTTCTTACCTGCCAGTTGAGGTTCTGGTTCATGTTGGAAGTCAGTGTTCCAGGGTCCATGGAATCAGTGGTTGACCCGCCGGTAATCCCTATTATTAAACGTCCCCCTTTTTTGGGTGTCGCCGCTTTAGCCGTGCTGCTCAGCAATGCGGGTGACACGGCGGCCATGAGCCCTATGGCTGACACCCGGGCAATAAATTCACGGCGGGTAATTTTCCCATTATTTAACAAATTTTCCAGTTCTTTTAGTTTTGACATAGTCATCCCCCTTTCGATGGCCTGGATTTTATTAGCTCTAATCCAGACGGTTAAAGTTTGACGGTTTAATCACAGATTATTTCACACCTTGTCATACAGATCGGATTCCCGACTAAATCCTAATGGCGCTTCTTCCACTCCTTTAGCGTCTATCAGATTGAGAACTTGATTCATTGCCCCCGCTAGCAACTTAAGATGCTTCAGCTCCAGGTCGCCCAACTCGGAAATAAATAAATTTATGATTGGATCGGGTATTGACCTGCCCAGTTGCTGTCCCGATTCGGTCAGCGTGATCAATGCCACCCGACGATCACCTTGCTTTTTAATTCGCTTTACCAGGCCTTTTATCTCCAGGCGGTCAATAATACCGGTGATGTTGGCAGGTGTGACATACAACATGCGGCTTAGATCCGCCGACGACATAGGGCCGTCGTTTACCAGATTTCGCAACACGCTGCTTTGGGGCCCGGTCAGTCCATACTGTTTGCTCATTTTCTGGGAATCAAGATAGACAGCACGAACCAGCCTGCGGATAGAATCCACGATACTATGAATAACAGCCTCATATTCCGCCTTCATTGCCTGCCCCCTTATTAAATAATTGAATTATATTTATACATTTCTAATTATATAGTCAAGATTTAAATGATATATCTATAAATCATTTACAGTTAAAAATTTAGGAGGGTTATCTTAATCAAGGGGGAAGGAAGGATATTATCGAATTGTTCCGGCAGAGGTTTAATTATTTCTTAATATTCTCTATTTTCAACCCGGCGAGCGCGGCCAGGCTGGTTTGTCTGTCATCCAAGGTCAGGAAGCGATCGGCGTTTATTGATAAGGCTGAAGCAACGTGAAGGATGTCCAATGATCTCGAGCCAATGCTTGCCGAGTGTCTTTCTGACAAATCAATGGCATGGATAAATATTGCAGACCAATCTAATTGAGGTCGATAATATATTCCACTTTTTTCGTGTTCTTCGAACCTTGCCATTATCAGACGGGTTTCAGCCAGGGTAAGTTCAGTCCTGAATTGTTTTAGATGGATGGCATTGATGAGTTCCAGTTCATGAAAACTCGTCAATGGAATGGCTTCATTGTTCTCCTTCAACCAGTTGGACGTATCGCGAGAATATTCTTCTTTGATATACAGTTTAACGATTACACTGGTATCCACGTAAACCACTTAAAATCTATCCTCTCTTCCTTCAATAACGATCTCGCTAGCAGGTTTACCTTTTAATTCAATTGCCTCATTGTAAAAATCAGGCCAGTCTATTTCTTTTTTAGGACCTAAAGCGGTTATTTTTGCGACCGGTATACCTCTCTTTGTAACTGCTATTTCTTCCCCGGTTTTTATCTCTTTTAGAATCCTACTAAAGTTTTTTTGGATTTCTCCAACAGTGGCTGTCTTCATATGTGTTTCCCTTGTTAAGTTTACGTATATTTTATACGTAAACTACGACATGTCAAGGATTTTTTGTTATGTGGATCCTATGGCATGGATGGGGAATTGAAAAAATTGCAACCCAGGCGCAAAAAATTAATCTTGACAACAAAACCCGCTTTGGTTAAGGCGCAAAGGGGCCAACCCCTTTTATATTCAAACAATCAGCAAAAGGAGGAATAACCATGAAGCTGAAATCGCGTACCGTCATACGAATCCTTGCCATAATCCTGACCGCTGCACTGTGTATGTGGGCCGGGTCGTCTTTTGCAGCCGGCCTGGAAAGCAAACTGGTGGTTGTCACATCCTACCCCAAGGACCTGACCGGCCCATTTAAAAAGGCCTTTGAGGCGCAGTATCCGGGCACCATAGTGGAGATTTTACAGAAAAAGACATCGGCCGGCGTGAAATACATTCAGGAAACCGTACAGGGAAACACGTCGGATCTTATGTGGGCTTCGGCTCCGGATGCATTCGAGGTTCTAAAGGCTGATGGTCTGTTAACCAAATATACTCCCATGGCCAAGGGCATCCCGGAAAAGATCGGTTCTTATCCCATTAACGATCCCGATGGCTATTACATCGGTTTTGCCGGGTCCGGCTATGGAATCATGTGGAACACACGCTATTTGAAGGCCAAAAAGATTCCGGCTCCAAAGGAATGGGCCGATTTGAAAAAGCCTGTTTATCACAACCACGTGGGCATGTCCGCACCGTCGCGTTCGGGCACTACTCACCTGACGGTGGAAACCGTTCTTCAAGGCGAAGGCTGGGATAAAGGCTGGGCCACATGGAAGCAGATGGCAGGCAACTTCAAGATGGTCACAGAACGCAGTTTCGGCGTGCCCGAAGGGGTCAACAGCGGTGACTTTGGTATTGGCATTGTCATTGACTTTTTTGGTTTTTCGTCCAAGGCCACGGGATTTCCGGTTGACTTTGTTTATCCGACAGTGACCACGCTTGTGCCGGCCAACATCGCTATCGTCAAGGATGCGCCGCATCCCAAAGCGGCTGCCGCTTTCATAGAGTACCTGTTGTCAATAGAGGGACAGGAGCTGCTGCTGGATCCTGGGATTCGCCGACTGCCGGTCAATCCTGAAACATATGCGAAGGCACCCAAAAATTTTCCTAACCCCTTCAAGGACAAATCCATCGGCGCAGCGGTCAAGTTTGACGTGGGACTCTCCAAGGATCGGTACAATATCGTGAACTCGCTGTTTGACGTGATGATCACTTACCGGCGTGAGGATCTGGTGAAGGCGACCGCGGCCATTCAAAAAACCGAGGCGGCTCTGGCCGGCAAGTCCAACCCCAAAGCCGAGGCCCTGATCAAGGAAGCACGCGCCCTGGTGACGGCAATGCCGATCTCCGAAGCCGAGGCGCTTGATGGAAAGTTTCCGGGCGTATTTACCTCTGATGTCTACAAGAAGCGTAAGAAAGCGAGCGTGAAGGTGCCGCCGCGGCAAGCCGAAATCGAGGAGAAGTGGGACTCATTCACCAAGAAAAACTATGCCGAGGCTGCGACAAAGGCCAAACAGGCCCTTGCAATGCTTAAGTAGAAATAGAGTGATCGGTTAATCGGATTGGACCGGAGGAACGGGCAGACTCCTTCACCAATCCGATTTTCCTGATGATAACCGGCGTGTCAGGGCGTAGCTTGGCGAAGACTGAGCTGAAGGTCCGCCAGGAAGGAAGGCAGAGTGGCAATTTCCGGATGGGGCCTAGAGGCAATTTCCGAATTCAGAAAACACCCGGGACTGGCAGCGGTCATGCTGCTCATATCCTGCTTCTTGCTTTTCTGGTGATTCCTGTGGTACAGGTAGTGTTCGTCGCTTTCACGGACGCTACTACCGGAGGATTCACTTTACTCAACTTTAAGGATTTTTTCAACACGGCCCTGTTCCGCGAATCATTCTGGAATTCAATATACGTGGGGGTCATGGCGGTCCTGATCGCTTCAATATTTTCAATGCCCCTGGCTTACTTTACCTCCCGGTTTGAGTTCAAAGGGGCGGTCATTATCCAGAGTCTGGGAATTATCCCTCTTATCATGCCGCCCTTTGTCGGGGCTGTGGCCATGCTGATGCTTTTCGGCCGCAACGGGAGTGTCAACCTGTTCCTCGATCAATGGTTCGGATTCACCATCCCTTTCATGGAAGGGCTGAACGGCGTCATTTTCGTCCAAAGCATCCATTACTTTCCGTTTATCCTGATAAACCTTTCAGCGGCCCTTCAGAACATCGACCGCTCCATGGAAGAATCGGCCCAAAACCTGGGATGCTCGGGTATGCGGCTGTTCCGACGCATCGTACTGCCTCTGGCCATGCCGGGGTATATCGCCGGCGCATCACTCGTTTTCCTGAAAGTTTTTGATGACCTGGGTACGCCGCTGCTGCTGAATGTTAACAATATGCTGGCACCCCAGGCCTACCTCCGAATCGCCTCTATCGGCATAAAAGACCCCATGGGCTATGTAATTTCCGTCATCCTGGTGGTCATCGCCCTGGGCTCCATGTGGCTTGCCATGCTCACCTTGAAGGGCAAGGATTATGCCACTGTCCAGAAAGGCGGTGGCGGTCTTGCCAAACGCCGGATGCGGCCCTGGGAGAAGTTTTTTGCCTGGATCGTCGTGCTCTTGATTATGGGGTTGGTATTAGCACCTCATCTGGGGCTGTCGCTGCTGTCCTTTGGCACTATCTGGTCGTTCAGTATGCTGCCCGATGCATTCACATTTAAACATTTTACCACGATCTTTGCCGAGACCCCTGAGTATATGACCAACACCGTGCTCTATTCCGCCCTGGCAGCGACCATCGACGTAATAGTGGGTACCGCCATTGCCTACATCGTGCTGCGCACCAAGCTGATTGGACGACAGTGGCTGGACTACGTCGCCATGTCGGCCGTAGCGATTCCCGGTTTGGTCATCGGCATCGGCTACCTGCGAACGTTCTACGGCTTTCGCGTGCCCTGGCTGGAGAACCAGCCGCTGGCCACATGGTGGATAGCTATCGTGGTGGCGCTGGCCATACGCCGCCTGCCTTATGCACTGCGCGCATGCATGGCAGCCCTGCAGCAAGTGAGTGTATCGCTGGAGGAATCAGCCGAGAACCTTGGCGCAGGCAAGCTGTCGACTATTCGTAAAATCGTGGTGCCGCTCATGGCCGGAGGTATTCTCGCAGGCTTCGTCACCAGTTTTGCCACCGCGGCAGTTGAACTGGGAATGACCCTGATGCTGGTGTCGAGGAATTCAGACGGGCCTCTGTCATATGGTATCTACGTGTACATGCAAAGCGCCGCAGGACGTGGGCCGGGCGCGGCCCTCGGCATTGTGGCCGTGGTCGTGGTGGGTCTTTGCACACTAGTTTCCTACATCTTCGTGGAGCGGCGTCAGAGAAAACTCGGCATGGGACAGACAAATTGAGACAAAATACCGGAGAAAAAGATGAACAACACCTTGCATGAGTCCAGAATCGATTCTGCCGTAAGCGTGAGGTTGGAAGGCATTAACCTTTCCTTTGGCAAAACCCACGTGCTCAAGGGTATCGATCTTCAAATTGAGCCCGGCGAATTCTTTGCCTTTCTTGGGCCCTCAGGCTGTGGCAAGACCACGCTCCTTCGTCTGATTGCCGGATTTGAATCGGCCCAGACAGGGCGGGTGATCATCGGGGAGAAGGAAGTGTCCTATCTGCCGCCATGGCAGCGTAATTTAGGCATGGTGTTCCAGAGTTACGCCCTGTGGCCTCACATGACCATACGAAAAAATGTAGCCTTCGGACTTGAGGAAAGGCATTTGTCACGCAGCGAGATCAACCGGCGGGCCGACAAGGCCCTTGACCTTGTCGGTCTGCTGGAGCTAGCCGACCGACGACCGTCCCAGCTTTCGGGTGGCCAGCAGCAAAGGGTAGCCCTGGCTCGCACCATAGTTATTGAACCCCAGGTGCTATTGCTGGATGAACCCCTTTCAAATCTGGATGCTAAACTTCGGATACAAATGCGCCACGAACTTTTGGATCTGCAGCGCAACCTGTCGATAACGACCATTTTTGTGACCCACGATCAGGAAGAGGCAAACACCATAGCAGACCGCATTGCCCTGATGAAAGATGGCGTTATCCAGCAGGAGGGAACTCCCGTTGAACTCTATGACAAGCCGGCGAACCGCTTTGTGGCGGATTTTCTCGGCACGGCCAATTTCTTTGAAGGCCAGCTGGAAAAATCAGGAAGCGCGTGGCTGTTCCGGGCCGCTAACGGTCTGGTGATTCCAGTGGGTGACAACGGTGATAAAAGAAATTCAGATAGCTGCTGTCTGGTTTTCCGCCCCCAAAACATTAAAGTCACGGTTGACGCGCAAGACGATGCGGGCAATACCATTCAATTCCAGGGCACCGTAAGCGGCAAAGAGTTTCTGGGAAGCACCATCCGATACCGGGTTACCGTTCGCGGTGATGATGTCTTTGCGGATGTATCGCACCAGCAGGGTCGGCGTCTTCTAGAAAACGGAACACCGGTCAATCTCGGTATACCTCAAAACCAGATAATGATTGTCAGTGACTAGAAACGGATAATACCGATGTAAGTAAAAAAGGTTGATTAAGTTGAATTAGTTGATTGGTTGACTACTTCCAATCAATTAACTCAGTCAACCCCAGCAACTGGTAAATCGGCTATCAGCTGAGACAAGATAATTGTTGAAAACGGAGAAACTCTAATCAACCCCCTGGCAGATATTGACTTAGATCCTTTACGTGCCGGTTTGGTGGAACGCCCGGAACAATACCGCTGGGATTCGCTTGGGTATTTTGGTTTCTATTAATAAATCGAATGGAGGTCGGATCGAAGTAAGGGGTTGACTTTCTTTAGTGGTCATTTTAAAGCGGAGGGCATCAAAGGCAATTTCGTCTTCGAGCGGATGCTCTGGCTCAATCCGTCGGACAACCGGGGCGTGCGCTTCTATATTGACGATGTCAGGTTAGGAACAGTATGGGAGCAGTGCGAATTCTAATAAAGAGCTTAAGGGGGACAATATGGAACTGAAGATATTTAAAGACATCCCACCCTGGGAATGGCCGGAAGATGCCGATAGGATATTTTTAGGGGTTCTCGGCGATGACCGGACCGATGAATCCGATCGACTGCTTGCCGTCGAGCTGGCCGGCGATTTTGTCGTCATCAACGATGATCTCGTCGATGCATTGCTCGCCATAGTGCACAATGCCAAGGATTCAGAGAGTCTTCGCGCGAGGGCGGCAATATCTCTGGGGCCGGCCCTCGAATACGCCTATATGGACGGATTCGAGGATGCCGAGGACGTACCGATTTCCGAGAACAAATTTCATGAAATCCAGGAGTCGCTTAGCAAGCTATATATGGATACCGACGTCCCGCAGGAGGTACGGCGGCGGATCCTCGAGGCAGCGGTGCGAGCTCCGCAGGACTGGCACCAGGATGCGATTCGTGAGGCCTATTCCAGCGCCGACGAGTCCTGGAGACTCACCGCCGTCTTTTGCATGGGTTTTGTTCGAGGGTTCAACGATCAGATCCTCGAGGCCCTGGAATCCGAAAACCAGGACATTCACTACCAGGCGGTTTGTGCCGCGGGAAACTGGGAAGTAGATGCCGCCTGGTCACACATTGCAACTCTGATTACCGCGCAAGACACGGACAAATACCTGCTGCTGGCCGCCATCGAAGCGGTCGCCGGCATCCGTCCGCAAGAGGCGGCGGAAATTCTGATTGACCTGATCGAGTCCGAAGACGAGGACATCGCCGAGGCCGCCACCGAAGCCATGGTCATGACTGAGGCGTTCTTCGACGACGAAGACGAAGACGAGTCTCTCCATTGATGACAAAGGCAAATAATCAGGCTATGTGATTTTGTGCATATTTCTCATGCAATATTTATTTCTAAATTACTTATTGCTTTAAAGTAATGCATGTAATAATATGAGACAACTAATTGCATGAGGAGCGGCGCTATGTCACTAGAAGCCCTGAAGCAAAAAATCCAATCGCGA
>JAIVWA010000146.1:0-329 GCA_049190255.1 Gammaproteobacteria bacterium
CGACGACTACCCATTTCCCAAAGCCAATCATAAATTTTTTGATGAATTGAAGCAATGGAGTGATAAAGAATTCGGAAGTGGGAATGCGGCCTCCGGCCCATAGGGGCCTATGCCTACGCCCCGGCGGGAAGGCGGAAAGAAAACGAGGGCTGAGTGATGGAATTCGGATTGAAAACGCATGGCGCATAGGGCAGAGAGCATAGCGACTAAGGGATAGGGCATCGCTGAAATTTCCGATTCATCAATCTGTACGCTATGCCCCATGCGCTCTGCGCTTTGCATCGAGTATCCAGCATCCAGTATCGAGCATCCAGTATCCAGTATCGAGC
>JAIVWA010000146.1:339-5557 GCA_049190255.1 Gammaproteobacteria bacterium
GGGGCCTATGCCTACGCCCCGGCGGGAAGTCGGAAAGAAAGCGAGTGATGAGTGATGGAGTGATAGAGAATTCGGAAGTGGGAATGCGGAAGGTGGAAGGTTAAAAAAACAATTGTGCGTTAGGTTAGAGGTTGGAGGTTTGAGGCAAAAAGCTAAAAGTCCAAGCAACTTACTAAACTTAATCAACCCAATCAACTTAATAAACTATTTATGCCCTGTGCCTTTTCTTATTTTCCGCATTCCAACTTCCGAATTCATGATACCCTATACCTTAAACCATTTAGTTCCAGCAACCAGTAACCAGTAACCAGCATCGAGAATCCAGTAACATGCCCGACATTCTTCTCATCCAGCCGCCAATCAGAGACTTTTATCTGACCGCCAAACGAACCATCCCCTATGGCCTGACCTGCATTGCCTCAACACTCATGAATAGTGGATTTTCGGTGGCAATACTCGATGGACTGGCAACGTCGAAATCGCGTATTCGTGATCTTCCGGAAGAAATGAAATATTTACTTCCCTACTACGGGCGACCGGACCTGTCACCATTCGCACTCTTCCATCAATTCAGGCACTTTGGCTACAGTTTCGACACCATCGGCAAAAAAGCCGGCGACTCCGGCGCCTTTCTGGTTGGAATTTCATCTTTATTTACGCCCTATGTGAGGGAAGCCATCCGCACGGCTGAGGTCGTAAAGGCCTGCCTGCCGGATGCTAAAATCGTAATGGGCGGCCACCACCCAAGCGCCCTGCCCGAATCTGTGATGGAATCTGCGGCCGTTGATTTTGTTATCCGCGGAGAGGGGGAAGTCGCCCTGCCGTTACTGGCTAAGGCATTATCGGAAGGCAGCCGGTATGATGCCATACCGGGTCTTGTATTCAGAAACAAAGACGGCACCCTCCAGATCAATCCTGCAGCCCGGATGCAGCATTTGGATGACTACCCCCTGCCGGCAACCCAGCTTATCAAACAAAAATTTTACAGTCGCAAAAGCGGTGCCAGCATGGTCATTGTTGCCAGCCGTGGCTGTCCGATGAAATGCAGTTACTGCAGTGTCGGTGTACAATCCGATCTAAGTTTCCGCCAACGAAGCGTCGATGCCGTAATTGAAGAAATCGAAACTTTCGCCGGTCAAAATAACCTTGGTTTCATTGACTTCGAAGATGAGAACCTGTCTTTGGACCGGCGGTGGTTTTTGAAACTTCTGCAAGCAATTACAAGCCGCTTTGGTGAATCCCGGCTTGAACTTAGAGCCATGAATGGGCTTTATCCGCCTTCACTTGATGAAGAGGTGATCGCTGCCATGAAAGCCGCCGGCTTTAAAACGCTCAATCTTTCTCTGGGTTCGACCTCTGAAGAACAGCTCACTCGATTTAGTCGGACCAATGTAAGGCCGACATTCGATCGGGCCTTGAATTTTGCTGAGCGGTATGGCATGAAGGCCGTTGGATATGTGATTTGCGCGGCACCGTTTCAACGGGTTGAAGATTCGATTTCAGATTTGCTCTATCTGGCCCAAAGGAGGGTGCTGGCGGGTGTGTCCGTCTTCTACCCCGCACCGGGCAGCAAGGATTATGAATTGTGCGAAAAGCACGGGCTTTTGCCGGATCATTTTTCCGGCATGCGATCAAGCGCCCTGCCCTTGTCCCACACGACCAACAGAAAAGAAGCGGTTACCCTGCTCAGGTTGGCGCGAATCCTCAATTTCATGAAATCCTTGCTGGATACGGGAACTCCCATCCCGGATGCATCCCCGGCCAAGATCCGGTCAGATAACCTCGACAACCGCATTGAAATTGGTAAACAGTTTATTGGAAAATTTTTAAATGACGGCAGGATCAGAGGGGTTACGCCCCAGGGGGAGGTCTATGATCATTTGATTTCTGACAGCATCAGCCGTGAGTTTGTGGCGGGATTGGCTCAGATCAATATAAGGGGGACTGTATAAACTCATACCGGAGCGGGGCAGTTTGAGTGCAGAGACATGAATGGCGAATGCCTGAAATGCCCGGTAGATAGTTTCTCGTCCTCGTCGTCGTCCTCGTTCTCGTAATCGAAAGTCGGGTGAAGCACGCTGCCTAACGGATCGAGGACGAGGACGATATCCCAGCGAGATGGGTCTCTCCAGCATAATATCTATCAGTTCTGACAACATGTTGTCAGATAAAGGCCGCTAAGGGCCTAATCAACCAGTCAACCAATAAACTATTCAACGAGGTCTGAACTTACTGTGATTTTGTTAGAAGGCGTGACATATGGATAAAACAACTGACCCGCGAATGCATTCGGCCGAACACATTCTCAACCAGACCATGGACAGAATGTTCAAATGCGGTCGCTGCTTTAATGCCCACATCGAAAAGAAAAAATCCAAATGCGATTACCGTTTCGACCGGGAGTTAACCCGGCAGGAGCTTGAAGAGATCCAGACCCGGGTCAACCAGGTCATTGCAGATGACCTGCCGGTCACCGAGGAGCATGTTTCCCGGGCCGAGGCCCAGAGCAATTATAATACCGAAAAATTACCGGAAAATGCCGGTGATACCATACGGATCATTCACATCGGCGACTATGATGCCTGCCCCTGTATCGGGTCCCATGTGAAATCTACCGGTGAAATTTCGGGATTTAAGATAACAACCGCAAGTTTTGACAACAACGTATTGCGAATCCGGTTTAAATTGCTCACGTAAAAACAGGTTGCCCGTTAGGCCCGTTGGCCCGTTGGCCCGTGAGCCAGTATGAATCGGATAAGATCCTTTCTTAACTGGCTAACCGGCATACGGGCTTAACGGGCAAACCGATTTAGAAGAGCTGCAGCTTTTGCCGATAGACATCCGTCACTGTTTTCGGATCATCGGTAATGACGATGTTATCCCTGATCCAGGCCGGCGCCCTGCCCTGTTTGATCATTTCATTGATTTGTTCGTCAATACCGTTCCAGTAATCACCGTTTCCTTCGGTGTCGAATAAGATAACCGGTACCGGATCCAGAATCGCAAGTTTCATATTGCAAAGCGTGATACCGAGCTCTTCCAGCGACCCCAGTCCACCAATGTTGAAAATCGGAAACGAAGCGATTTCGAACCACTTTTGGCGGCTGTGGCGGCAGGTTGCCTGAAAAACCTGGCAAAAATCCACATCGGTGGTCATTGACTGATCGGTAATATCCAAAAAATTTGCACCGGAGAGAATACCGCGTTCCCGGGCCAGTGTGTTGGCCTGTTCCATCACCCCGCTTCCACCGCCGGTGACGATGCCGATGTGATTTCCCCAGAAGTCAATGAGGGAATCCATAAGGGCACCGAGACGTTCTGCCCCCCCCCGGGAAAGTCTCTGATTCGACCCGTAGAACGCAAACAGCATGGACTTGTGAAAATCAGCGATTCGTTCCGGCGCAACAAAATACCCCATTCCGTCACGCATGGTATGCTTCATGAGTCTTCCGTTTAGCCCCGAGACCCAGTATACTTCAAGGCCGAAGGCATAATATTCTTCCAGGCGGTGATGATCCTGCTGGGATAAAAAGGGACCGTGTTCGCACGATGGCTCATAAAAATAAAGTGCTTTTAGTTTTCCTTCGCATGTCAGGTTGATAATGTCGCGATGCTCGATGATATTGGGAAAATATTTCATTGCCAGAACAGCCGGAAAATTTTTGGCAGCCGCCTCTATTCTTGAGGTTGCATACACGTGAGAGCATTCGCTATTCGGCGCAAAATTGCGCCGCGCCAATGCACACATAGCCTGGGTTACCTCACATTTCTGAGCGGGGCCGTTTAAAAATACTTCGGCCTTCTTTAATGCTTCGCCATTACCCTGGATAACAGCCACGGGTTTGTCGATAAAATGGCAGGTGGATTTATCCAAACTGCAAAATCGCTTTTCAAACTCACGCATCTGGCGATAGGTATAAAAGTTATTCGTCTTGGCGGTCTTTTTAGGCTGATGACCGTTTCTCGACCTGGCGGCCTTGTATACCTTGGCTGAAATCAGAGGATTGACAATGGGATGGTCACTCTGATTAACAATCTCCAAATAGATACGAATACCCCGGGTTTTGATGGGGTCCAGTACGGTTGCCGGCAAATTTCGGCCCAGGGCAAAACCACTCTGCAATACAACAAAGTGCTCGTTGAGATACATCGAGCAGGTGGTTACCACACCCTCACCCGGCGCAACGGTAACCGAACGTACCGCCTCCCGGACCTGATAGCGGTTGAGAAGTTCGCGACCATCTTTACGGAGCAAAATTCGACTCAATGTTGTTTTATCCAATGGTTCTTTAAACCGGCAAACGACTTTGTGGGGGGCAATGACGATACTTCCATCGCTTGAAATGGTGGTCGAAGCCGGCAGTTTCAGCTCGGAACGCTCAATTGCCTCCAGGACTTCATCGGAGCTCAGCAAGGCCTCCGGATCGCAGAATACCAACCTGCCAACCGGCAATCCCAGGGTAAATAGATCTTTCATCTCCTCCAGGCCCGGATATCCGGCTATTACGGCGGATGCCACCAGGGTCAGAGTGATCTTACTGCCTTTTATACTGTCAGCAGTGGGTGGATCGCATTTAATCTGCATGCCGAGACGGGCGATTCTGGAACGCTCGCTGAATACGATGTGCTCCGGCTGATTTTTAAGCTGGTCGATCAGTTCCTCACTGAGTCCAAAGGTGGTCTCGAAGGTCATCGACTGGGAATTCACATCAAGGACTCTGGAAATCACCCCATCTTCAGATTGTAAAAGCCCGCGAAACAAATGGTTATTTTTATGTGTTCTGGCCATACCGCCTAACCTCATTGGTTATCCCGGATATACCGAATTAGGAATAATTGCTATTCCAGACCTCGTAAAATACTATGAAAATAGCTATTTCCCCAAGCTGAATGACGAGGCCTGTATTCGCTTTGAATCAAAGGTTTGCGGAGGGAAATCTTAAATATTATCACTGTTTTGAAAATTGCAAATAGAAGCCTCGGCAGAATTGCCCCACCCGAAAATCTTGGCAGTCTCATTGGTGGGAATTGGGAGGGAATTTTTCAGAAAGAAATGCCTCAACAAGAGGCTGCCCGGAGAAAGTTTCCTATCGTTAGAGAACAAATGGCTACACAATTATTAGGTCAAACTCAATGTGTGAAAAGAACCCTGTTAAACCCCCGGATACTCCAGTATATTCTCAATTATTTTGATCAGTGATTTGTTGACGGTATTCCT
>JAIVWA010000146.1:5566-7231 GCA_049190255.1 Gammaproteobacteria bacterium
CCTCGTTGAATAGTTGACTGGTTGAATGGTTGATTAGGTAAATTATAGTCATAATTTCAGAATGTTACCATTGTTGAAACATGAAGTGTCCAATTATTTTGCAAATATGGGATAAATCCATATTTACAACCACTTAACTAATCAACTAATTAACCAATCAACGATATCTGCAATGTGTAAAAAGAACCCTGTTAAACCCCCGGATACTCCAGTATATTCTCAATTATTTTGATCAGTGATTTGTTGACGGTATTCCTGTCTTTTAAGTGACACAATTCCATGTCTTTGACCATTACGTTGTCGAGGACCCACCCAAACCCCAATTTATCAAAGAATATGATCGTTTCCTTTTCCATTTCCCAATAACCCTCCGTAAACAATCTTTTTCCTCTTTCAAATAAACATCATATCGGGTATACTACTATAACATATTGGAATAATTTTTAATTTAACTTTTGTTGAATTTTAGCGGCACATTTTCAGCTTTTTTTGCCCCGCTATTTATGTATCGTCACAATGGGGGATTTTCTTTAGGCCTAGTTCAAAATAGGTCGTCACGAACCGGCCCTTGTCATATTCGTCAGATAATAATATATAGCCCTAACCCGGGTAAACCGGAAAATGCCTAAAGTGCGCTAAAGTGCCTAAAATGCCTAAAATTATGGATAATTCCCGGAATCATAAACCAGGCGAAACACCTGACGGCCGGCGGCCAAGCGGCCTGTTTATCATGGATTTCGACGGTACATTGCTGCGCTCGGATCGTACATTTGCCGAACCTGATCTCGAAGCCCTGAAAAAGCTGGGTGATATGGATGTTGTTCGAACCATCGCCACCGGCCGATCACTGGCATCTTTCAACACGGTGGATGCAGCCGGCTTGCCGGTAGATTATATAATATTTTCAACGGGCGCAGGCGTACTGAAATATGACACAGGCAAAATTATCCGCAAGGTAAACCTCGAACCCCATGAGGTGAGACGGGCGTGCGATATACTTAAAGCCTGCGGCCTGGATTTTATGGTGCATCGAACCATACCGGACAACCACATGTTCGCTTATTCGCGCTCCAATGACGGAAATACAGATTTTGAGCGACGCATTGAGCTTTACCAGCAGTTTGCCATCCCGTTATCAGATGATTCGGATGATTTCGGCCCGGCAACCCAACTGCTGGCGATTGTGCCGCCCGCAAAGACCAACTCCGCCCTTGAAACAATTCGCGGCCAAATGATCGATTTCAACGTGATCCGGACAACTTCACCGCTGGATGGGAGATCAACCTGGATCGAAATATTCCCGACCACCGTTTCCAAGAGCCTGACGGCGGCCTGGCTGGCAGATACGCTGGGAATTGACCAACAAATGATCGTATCGGTGGGAAATGATTACAACGATATTGATTTACTCGAGTGGACCCCAAGCAGCTACGTGGTGAATAATGCACCGTCAGATCTTAAAAACCGCTTTACCTGTGTTGCCTCCAATAACGACGGCGGCGTGGCGGAAGCTGCCAGACGCTGGCTGACAGAAAACAGAGGACAGATGGCAGAGGACAGAAAACAGAAGACAGAGAACAGAATATAGGAATGGGAAATTCGGCCTGCGACGAACTCCCCTCGATGTGTACCACTTAACCCGCAGCACGCAACGCGTAACTCGTA
>JAIVWA010000146.1:7241-9149 GCA_049190255.1 Gammaproteobacteria bacterium
CGGCGTGGCGGAAGCGGTAAGACGCTGGCTGGCAGAAAGGTATAAGGTTTCTGGAATTCGGAAGTCGGAATGCGGAATGCGGAAAATAAGAAAAGGCGCAGGGCACAAGGCATAAATAGTTTATTGAGTTGATTAAGTTGATTGGGTTTATTGAGTTGATTTAATTAGCCAATGAACCAAATCTAATTTAGATAGCCATTTACGATGTAATGTGTTTCAACACGTAACTCGTAACCCTCAGTCTATCTCTTTCCAATCCGAAATCCGAAATCACAAATCCAAAATCGAAAGACCCGCAACCCACAATTCCGAATTCCTACTTCCCACTTCCGCCTTCCCCTTTCCACATTCCGACTTCCGCATTCCGCATTCCGAATTCGTTTTACCCCACCACTACCTTCAACGCTTCTTCAAATATGGACAGACAGGTATCGACTTCCCCTGGTTTTACGGTTAGAGCCGGACAAAACCGTATACTATTCTCACCGCAACCCAACAACAGCAGTCCCTTTTCAAATGCTCTTTTGATGATCCGAGGCCGCATATCGGTGGCCGGCTCCTTGGTTTCGCGATTCTTTACCAGTTCAACAGCCACCATTAATCCTTTGCCGCGCACATCCCCCATACATTCAAAAGATTTTTGCAGTTCGACCAAACCATTTAATAATCGCTTTCCCTGTTTCTCGGCGTTTTTCATCATATTATTCTCGAGCAATTCAATGGTTGCCATGGCCGCCTGGCAGGAAAGGGGATTACCGCCGAAGGTGGATGCATGGGATCCGGCCTCCCAGTTCATAATTTTGGTCTTGGCAATCATGGCACCCAGCGGCATGCCCGAGGCGATGCCTTTGGCCAGGGCCATAATATCCGCCGTGACCCCGAAATGCTCCATTGCAAACATCTTGCCGGTACGACCCATACCGGACTGCACTTCATCGGCAACATACAAAATACCGTACTTTTTGGCGATCTTGTACAATTCTTTATGAAACCCCGGCGGTGGGACGATATAGCCGCCTTCCCCTTGAATCGGTTCAACAAAAATGGCAGCCACCTCTTCGGGAGGCACCGTGGTCCTGAAAAGCGTATCTTCAACCCAGTGCACGCAATGTAAACCGCATTGGGGATAAGTTAGGTTGTAAGGGCATCGGTAGCAGTAAGCATAGGGAATGTGAGTAATGCCCGGCACCAAAGGATTGTAGTTTTTTTTCTGGACCGTTTTACTGGCGGTCAAAGAAAGGGCACCCATGGTTCGTCCATGAAAGGCACCGAAAAACGCAATATTCAGTTCGCGTTTGGTGTGCCAGCGCGCCAGCTTAAAGGCAGCTTCCACCGCCTCGGCACCGGAATTTCCGAAATATACCCTTTTGGCCGACCGGCCGGGGGCCATAGCCGCCAGTTTTTCCGCCAGAATAATCTGGGGGGTGTAATAAAAATCAGTGCCGGACATGTGCAGAAGCCGATCGGCCTGGGATTTAATGGCTTTAACGACTTTAGGATGACAGTGACCGGTGGAGTTGGTGGCAATACCGGCGGTAAAATCAAGAAAGACGTTGCCGTCCACGTCATGCACCCAGAGCCCTTTGGCTTTCTCTACAACCAGCGGATAGACTCTCGTGTAAGACGGGGAAACAAAGGACTTATCCAGTTTGATCATTTTTTTTGCCCGGGGTCCGGGCAGCGAAGTTTTAATTTGGGGTGATTTCATACAGATTCCTTTCTCGAGTAAAATCGCGATTAGCTTCAAAAAATGTTAAATAGACCTACTATCAGGCTCAAATGATCATTATAGTCCCTAAATACAAGAGTTTATCGCGATTTTAAATATACGTCAAGGGCTGAATCGACTGCAAATACCCTGCACCAAATTGCAGCAGGTTAAAACGCAGCCATAGCACCCCCGCAGCC
>JAIVWA010000147.1:0-9105 GCA_049190255.1 Gammaproteobacteria bacterium
CCTTCCCTATCATGCTCTAATTATTATAATGATGTCTATAGAACATATTAATACCTATTAATCAATTTAATGATTTTTATAAACATCATTATAAAAATTTTCTTGACATTGATATAAATTTCTATTAATGTTGCTTATGGAAATCACTAATTGCAATTTAATGCGTTAATATTTCTTATGGTGGTCATTATGAGTATATATGGCATGAGTGATACGGCTATTATGAAGGAAATAGGGTATCGTCTGAGGCGAAGGCGACTTGAAAAAAACTTTTCACAACAAAAATTGGCTACGCTAGCAGGTTTAAGTCGAACAGCTATTGTCAATGTGGAGAAAGGAGCTCCTTTCGGCATCTTGACTCTTATTCAAATAATGCGAGCTTTGGATGCACTCGAAGAGATAGATTCCTTTTTGCCAGAACCTGGTATAAGCCCCCTGGAATTAGCCAAGCTGAAAGGAAAGGAAAGGCGTCGAGCATCAAAACAAACTGCAGCAAGTAGGAAAGGAAATAACGATTGGTAGCTAATGTGGATACTGCATATGTGAAACTATGGGGGATGCTAGTCGGAGCTGTTGCATGGGACCGTGAGAGAGGATTCGCAATATTCGAATACGAAAAGACATTTCTCGATAAGGGGTTAGATTTAGCTCCTTTAAAAATGCCCCTTGTGGAAGCCCGCAGAGGATCAGCTAAATTTGAATTTCGTACTCTTCCCAAAAGGACATTTAAAGGCCTCCCTGGAATGCTTGCTGATGCATTACCGGATAGATTCGGCAACAGTATTATTGATGTATGGCTTGCACGTCAAGGTCGTACTCCAGAAAGCTTCAGTCCAGTGGAACGCCTTTGCTACACTGGCAAACGCGCTATGGGCGCATTAGAATTTTCACCAATTACAAATGACTCTATTGAACAATCAGTTCCTGTTGAGATTAGCGAGTTAGTCCAGCTTGCACAAACAGTTACGAGGGAACACTCCCAACTCAGAGCAAATTTAGATCAGGGAACCTCTGATGCAATTCTAAATATTATACGAGTTGGTACTTCCGCCGGTGGGGCTAGACCCAAAGCAGTAATCGCTTATAATGAAAAAACAAAACAAGTTCGTTCTGGACAAGTGGATGCACCTGAAGATTTCGATTATTGGGTATTAAAATTTGATGGGATAAAGAGCAATTCATTGGGAGATCCTGCAGGCTATGGCCGTATTGAATATGCTTATTACAAAATGGCGATCGCTGCAGGGATCAATATGATGGAATGCCGCCTCATAGAGGAAAATGGGCGTGCCCATTTTATGACAAAAAGATTCGACCGACCAAAAAACGATGGAAAGCTCCACATGCAATCACTTTGTGCCATTGCACACTTCGACTTCAATGAACCTGGCGCATATTCATATGAACAAGCATTCCAAACCATGCGTGAATTGAGGCTTTCTTACAGTGATGCAAAAGAGCAGTATAAACGTATGGTTTTCAATGTAGTTGCTCGAAATCAAGACGATCATAGCAAGAATATTGCATTCTTAATGAATCGACAAGGACAATGGGGACTATCCCCAGCCTTTGATATCATCTACGCATATAATCCAACTGGAGAATGGACAAGTAAACATCAAATGTCGATAAATGGGAAGCGAGATAATATAGCCAGAGAAGATTTGGTAATTGTAGGAAAAGAAATGAGCATAAAGTCTCAAGATAAAATCATGGATGAAATTGTAGAGGTTGTCTCAAAATGGCCAGACTTTGCTAAAGAAGCGGGAGTTTCCTCTTCGCAAATTAGATCAATAGGTCAGACGCATCGGCTCTTATAAATTAATCTAATCTATTCAGCTTGCCACCTTCCTCTTGCCGCAAGGCCAACGCCGAAATACGGGTCGAAAATTTGATATTTGGCTCGATTTATTCTATAATATAAGGATAGTACAATTCAGCGCTTAATTTATCCGGCTTCATTTCCGGTCCTGATCAACAAAATTCTATTAGGAGGGGAAACCTATGAAAAAAATCTTCATTCTGTCCGGCTTGATTTTCTTGCTGTTACTTCCGACAACTGCTTTAGCCTGGGGTGTAGAAATAGCCGGTGGGGCCTGGTACCAATCGCCCAGCGGGAATATATCGTTTGACAAAACGACGAACGCCGACGATCTCGACCTTGAAGATGACCTCAATTATGATGATAAATGGCAACCCAGTGGCAGGCTGAAGATCGATATGCCGCTGTTTTTTCCGAACATTTACATTATGGCGACGCCGCTGAAATGGGATGAACGAGGCAGCAAAGATGTGGATTTCAATTTTGGCGGTGAAAATTTTCACGGCAATATTGATTTTGATTCCAAATTAAAAATGAATCACCTGGACGTTGCCTTATTTTACGGCCTGCCCTTTATTAAAACAGCTACTGCGGATGTACTCAATATCGACCTGGGGCTTAATTTCAGGCTCATGGATGTCAAAGCCGAAATAGAGCAAAAGGATTTTGGTTTAAAAGAATCGGAAAGCTACTTTCTGCCCCTCCCCATGGTATACGCCGCAATGCAGATTGTGCCGTTTGAATGGCTGGGTCTGGAATTCGAGGGCCGAGGCATCGCCTACAGTTCCAACCACTATGTAAGCCTCATCGGCAGGTTGAAAGTAAAACCCTTCGGCCCCTTTTTTGTCGCCGGGGGCTATCGCTACGATAATGTCAAAATAGATTATCAGGATATTGACATCGACACCGAGTTCGAGGGGCCTTTTGCTGAGGTCGGATTTGATTTTTAGTTTTTTGAACTTCATCCGGATTTAATGTCAACCCTGAACCTCTGAACCTTAAACCCCTGAACGGTTACATGGATTCGTTTTATGGCAGACCCAAAATCTCCGATATATAGGCGCAAAAAAGACCGGCGATCGGCCTTCAACCGCAGGTGGATAAAATCAGATTACAGCGGCGAGGAACGGCGCAACGCAAAGGACCGCCGGCAAGGACTGTCAGCCAAAGACCTGCCGGTGCCGCAAGACTTCGATTCTAAAAAAAGAAGCGGATTAGAAAAACTGTTGGTGTCAAACACCGTCCAGCTCGAGGCCCTAACCCGGATATTGCTCGACAAAGGCTATGTCACGCAAGCCGAACTGATGAAAATGATGAATAAGATTCAAGTTGAATACCAGGACAAGAAATAGATGCGGGTTTCGGGTTGCGTGATGCGGGTCAAATAAGGAATTAATTCCAATTTTAACGCGTAACTCATAACGCGATCATATTCCATTATTCCATAATTGAGGCCAAAACTCATACCTCAAATTATTTATCCTGCCGGATATTTCTTCTCGCATGTTACTCCAGGTAAAATTTCGATAACCGTTTCAGATAATTTCTTCTTGACATTGAAGATTAAAAAAAAAGTCTAATATTATCTAAATATTGTTACGACTCGCACGGGCTATTCCCCGGGCGGACCGGGCGAAGTTTGAAAAACTCCCCGACCCCTCATTTAAATACAACCATAAACCAAAGGAGAAAGCGATGAATGATAAAGCCAAAGCCATGGTGCTGGCATCTTTTGCGGCCGATGCGCTGTCACTGGGGGTGCATTGGATATACAATACCAATGTCATTGATAAAAAGTGGGGGCGGGTAGAAAACTACATAAAACCCGAAAGACCGACCTATCATCCAACCAAGGACCTTGGGGATTTCACCCATTACGGGGATCAAGCCCTGGTACTGCTCAAATCGCTGGCCGCTGGTTCGGGCTTTAATCTCAAGCATTTTGCCAAGGGCTGGCAGGATTTTTTCAAATCTTATGACGGCTATTTTGACGGGGCCACCAAAGATACCCTTGACAATTTTGCAGCCCGAAAAGATATTACCGCAGTTGGTTCCGGATCCGATGATCTGGCCGGTGCCGCCCGGATTGCGCCGTTAGTTTTTTGCTACCACAATGATCCGGATAAACTAATGCAGAGCGTCAGGTCTCAAACTGCATTTACCCATAACAATCCAGCCGTCATCGAAAGTGCCGAATTCTTTGCCGGGGTAGCCTGGAGGGTAATTCACGGTGAGACGCCCCTTGCGGCCATTAAACAGGTGGTGGATGACGGATTTTCCCGGGAACCCTATCAAAAATGGGTCGATGACGGCCTGAAAAGTACAGATAAAGATACCCGCCAGGCCATGCTGGATTTTGGCCAGATGTGCGAAATTGAGGCGGCCTTTCCCTGTGTCATTCATCTGATCGCCAAGTATGAAGAAAATTTGAGCCAAGGCCTGATCGAAAACGCCATGGCGGGGGGAGATTCTGCCGGGCGAGGGTTGGTTGCCGGGATGATTTTAGGTGCTCACCTCGGATCGGAGGCCATACCGCAAAGATGGTTGACGGAATTAAAGGCCTACTCACAGATCGTGCAGTGCATGCATCAAATCGATGAGAAATCCGGTTAATCGCTTTTGGGTCGTAAAGGAAGTTTGCATACCGGCGGGAAATATTTTATATTATTTGAGTCGGAAAGAAAATTGGCGCCATAGACGGGAGATTGCATGAATATCACCACCACAGCACTGGACGGACTGCTGATCATAGAGCCCCGGGTATTTAAAGATGAACGGGGATATTTTCTGGAAACCCACCATCGCCTGCGCTTTGAAACCGCTGATATTGACTGCATCTTCGTTCAGGACAATCTCTCGTTTTCTAAAAAAGGTACCCTGCGAGGACTGCATTTCCAAAAAACCCATCCCCAGGCCAAACTGGTACAGGCCGTCACCGGCAAAATTTTTGATGTCGGTGTGGACCTGCGGCCGGGATCTGACACCTTCGGGAAATGGTCAGGTGTTATACTGTCCGAAGAAAACAAGCGCCAGCTCTTCATACCCGAAGGGTTTGCCCATGGTTTTTGTGTCCTTAGCGAGAGTGCCCATGTTGCCTATAAATGCTCCGATTATTACAACCCCGGCGATGAAGGCGGCATCCTGTGGTCGGACCCGGACATCGCCATTGAGTGGCCATTGAAAGATCCGACGCTTTCTGAAAAGGATCGACAATTTGCGTATTTGACTGACCAGAATTTTTAAAGGGTTTTTAAGAGAACAAACATTATGAAAATCTTGATCACCGGCGCCGACGGTCAACTTGGCCGTGAACTCATCAACCAAGGCCAACTCAAGGGCTTCAGTGTTCAGGCACCTTCGGAAGATGATATGGACATCACTGACCTTGAAAAAATTGACCGTTGCATGGCTTTTCATCAGCCCGAAGTGGTCATCAATGCGGCCGCTTATACCCAGGTTGATAAAGCCGAAAGCGAAGCAGCCCTTGCTTTTGCGGTGAATACAACCGGCAGTGCGAATCTGGCCCGCATGTGCGCCAAAAACAAGATCCCCCTGGTGCACATTTCAACCGATTATGTTTTTGACGGCCAAAAAGGCACGTCCTACCTCGAAACGGATACGATCTCACCTGTAGGAGTTTACGGCCGGAGCAAGGCCGAAGGTGAAATTGAGATTCGATCACACTTAAAAGAGCATATCATTCTTCGCACTTCCTGGCTTTACGGTATCCATGGTCACAATTTCGCAAAAACCATGCTCAAGCTCGCAACAACCAAACCAAAGATCCGTGTTGTTGCCGATCAATATGGATCTCCCACCAACGCTGCCGACCTCGCCCAGACGATTTTGATCATTTCTGATCGCATGCAATTCAATAATGATGTTGACTGGGGAACATACCATTATTGCGGCCAGGGAGTAATCTCCTGGTATAATTTTGCAGAAAAGATAGTTGGGTTGGCCCGCCTGTATGCAGATGTAAAAACAACCCGGATTGAACCCATCGCCACCGCTGATTATCCCACCCGGGCGCTAAGACCGACCTATTCGGCGCTTGACTGCAGCCGTATTCAAAAGCATTTCGGCATAAACCCTAAACCCTGGCAAAAAAGCTTGGAAATAACTATCAAGGAACTTTTGGTCCGCCGGTGACGCTTGCTTTAACCTAGGTTGAGCGGTTCAGTTTAAGCAGTTTATCCAACCGAAAATCATTAGTGAATTTCACCTAAAATTTCACTTAACCCGCTAAAAATTATAGAATAATCTATCATTGGGAATTAGAAATTCTTGATTTTTTTCGCATTTCATTTTAATATATAAGAAATGGAATCGATTCCCGATAAACATACACCGGTGTTGGTCGTCGATGATGACGAGGGACTGCTTTTAAGTATTAAGGCCACTCTGGTGAGCTCTGGATTGCCGGAACCGGCCCTTATTTCCGACAGCCGTAACGTCCTTGATCTCGTTCGAACACATCCCTTTCGGCTCATATTATTGGATTTGATGATGCCGCATTTTAACGGCCTGGAAGTCCTTGAAAAAATCAAGGGCGAATTCCCGAATACCGAATGTGTCATCGTCAGCGCCAGCGATGAGGTCGCCACTGCTGTACAAGCCATGACCTTGGGAGCATCAGATTACCTGGTCAAACCCCTAAACAGCGAAAAGCTCATCGCCCTGGTTAACCGCACCCTTGAAAAGTACAATCTGCAGGATGAGTTGGCACGGTTCGGCAGAAAAAAGGCGTTTTCCGAACTGCATAACCCCCAGGCCTTTTCCGGCCTGGTGGCTGAAGATGAATCCATGGCATTGGTTTTCCACCAGGTAGAAGCGGTCGCCGGCACAGATTACAGCGTGGTGATAAGCGGCGAATCCGGCACCGGCAAGGAAATGCTGGCCCGAGTCATTCACCGTTTGAGCAAGCGTTCAAAGGCACCTTTTTATGCTGTAAATATGGCATCTGTCAGTAAAACCATATTCGAAGACGAATTTTTCGGCCATGCCAAAGGCGCCTACACAGATGCCTCAAGTGAGAGAAGAGGATTCTTTGAGGCAGCCCACGGCGGCACCCTTTTCCTGGATGAAATCACAGAGCTGGATCCCTCATTACAGGCCAAACTTCTAAGAGTCATCGAGGAACGTGAATTTTACCGGCTCGGCAGTACCGAAATTAGAAGTGTCGATGTTCGTATCATTGCCGCCACCAATCGCGATATCAATGAAGAAATCATTCAAGGACGTTTTCGGGCGGATCTATTTTACCGCATCAACATGTACAATATCAAGATTCCCCCTCTCAGGGAGAGAAGAGATGATATACTGCCGCTGGCCTCCCATTTCCTGAACATTCATGCCCGATCCAACAAGAAAAAAATCCAGGGGCTAAGCCCTGAACTGGCCGAAAGACTGCTGCAAGCTTCTTTTCCCGGCAATGTCCGCGAACTTGAAAACATGATCGCCCCAGCGGTTTTGCTCGAAGAGGGAAAAACCCTGACCCTGGCCTCCGCCCGCAACCTGATACCCTACACGGGTCCGGAGCGGCGTAAAACCGTGGAGATGCTGACTTTGGATGAACTTGAAAAGCGCCACATTAAACGCGTGCTGGAGGTCACAGGTGGAAATCGACCCAAAGCCGCCAAGATACTGGGCGTTAATGTTACGACTGTCTATCGCAAAATTGAAAAATATAAAATTGCCGACAAAAATTGAATGGAGGCAGCCCTATGTCAGATGGTTTGGATGTAATTGTCCTTGATGACGATCCGGGTATTTGTGAAGTCATCGCCGAGTTGATTGAGAGCTTTTATACCTGGGGCCAAGTGCATTATTTTTCTGATCCCGACAAAGCGATATCCTTTTGTTTGGAAAGAGATATCGGTGTCGCGATTTTTGTGGTTGACGTATTTCTCGGCGGCCTGAGCGGATTTTATTTCCTGGATGCCATCGAAGAAAAATACCCGACCGCCCATGAAGACACCATTATTATCAGTGGCAATGCCAGTGATGACATCGTTAATATGTGTCTGGCCTCCAATGTGAACTACTTGCTGGAAAAGCCGCTAAAGCCATACGCCCTGCAGCTAGCCGTAAGAGCCATTACAGCCAAATATTTGGCTTTTGCCAAGAAACTGATGCAGGATTCGAGTTTTGCTGAAAGTGTAGCCAGACTGTAGGTAGATACCATGTCAAATATTGAAAAAATTCAAGGCGAGGCAATTTTGCAGCTTTTCAAAGAATTGCAGCAGGACAAAATTCCGTTACAAATCAAGCTGACCAACGGTGAATACGAACACATTTCCTATCTAAAGGATATACGCAAACAGAAGCGAACACATTATTTTCGCATCAATTACAACGAGGGTTTTCAAAAAGCCATCGATGATCTTGACAATTGGCGGTTGCAAATTGAATTTACCGGTCAAGACGGAATACTGTATGCTTTCCAAACCAATGACAGCGACCTGTCCGGAAGCACGATTTGGATAAAACTCCCTGATACCATCCGCCGCTATCAGCGGCGGGGTCTTTTCAGACTGGAAGCGCCCCATGGCACCAGGCTTTATTTTAATGTTAACCAGACCCGTTACAAGCTGTTTGTGATTAATGTCAGCCTGAGCGGCACCCTGGGCGTACTGGTAAGCTTAACCAGACAAATGGAACAGGCGCTGAATTTAAATAGCCCCAAGATCCTGGAAAATGTCGAATTGGTGTTCCCAGCCAAGGATAACAATGACGATGACGCCACGGTGAATATAAAGCGGTGTCAAATTATAAGACGGGAGAGAAATCCGCAAACCCAAAAGTATGAATGCGCGATGAAATTTACGAAAATCACCGAAGACGAGCAAAAAAAATTAACCGAGCTGTTCTATCAGTGGCAGAGGGATTATTTGCGCAAAAGAAGACCGTTTAAAACCTAACCCGGACAAGCCGGAAATTCCAAAACACAAATACCACCTGATCTTAAAATTGGGCCAAATAAATCTCTCCGCCTCCGGCGGATCAATATCCAATGACCAAAACATTCAACACGATTGTACCGTATCGCTGCCCAAATTTTTGTCCGCCGGTAATTATGCCATTTGGCACAAATGCCGGCGGATCATCCGTTTGGTCCGCCTGAGGCGGATCGGTCATTGTGATTTGTTTGGTATTTGTGATTTGTTATTTGAAATTTTTTAATTACTGAAACCTGACACCCGACACCTGAAACCTTCTGTTTCTAACAACATGTTGTCAGAAAAACTCCGATAAGGGCCTAAACCGGAAACAAACCAAAA